>JAZOPW010000063.1:0-2489 GCA_045655785.1 Eubacteriales bacterium | reverse complement strand
CCTCGCCTATCCCCTCCATGCCGCACGTGGGATCTTCAATATTCGCCGCTTTGGCTTCCGCATTCAGCTGATCGCGTCGCTCCTGGGATCTGCCGCGATCCTGCTTTTCACGCTGCTTGGCAAGCAAGCATGGATCGGCATTCTGCCCATCGCCATTTACCAGCTCTTTTGGATCGTTGTATCCTTTATCGCGTCCCGCTCCGAGTTGAACGGTGACAGACTGCATTTCAAATAAACAAGAAGGACCTTTTATCATGACTAAAAACAACCAAATCGGAAGCACCGTTCTCAAATCGGTCTCAAAGCCCGGAAGATATGCCGGAGGAGAATTCGGTCAGATACTCAAGGATAAAGCCAAGGTCAAGGCTCGCTTTGCCTTCTGCTTTCCCGACACCTATGAGATCGGTATGTCCAATCTCGGAGTGAGACTTTTGTACGGTTCTCTGAACGAGCATGAGGATATTTGGTGTGAGCGTGTATATGACCCGTGGGTCGATATGCAGGAGCAAATGAAGGCGCATGACCTGCCTCTGACGGCACTTGAAAGCGGCGATCCGCTGACGGATTTTGATTTTGTCGCCTTCACGCTCCAATATGAAATGAGCTACACCAACGTTCTCAATATGCTGGATCTGGCACACATTCCGCTTCGCAGTGCCGACCGTAAGGAGGACGCGCCTCTGATCATCGGAGGCGGTCCCTGTGCCTACAATCCCGAGCCCATTGCAGACTTTTTTGACCTGTTCAACATCGGAGAGGGTGAGGACATGCTCCCCTCGATCGTCCGCCTGTATATTCAAATGAAGGACGAGGGCAGATATACCCGACAAGCCTTTTTGCATGAAGCCGCAAGGACCATCCCCGGTGTGTACGTGCCTTCGCTCTATCAGGTCACCTACCATGAGGACGGCACCGTAAAGGCATATACGCCGATTTATGACGACATCCCAAAGCAGGTCACCAAGCAGATCATCAAGGATCTGGACAAGGTCTATTTTCCGCAAAAGGTGGTCATGCCCTATATCGAAACGGTACACGACCGCATTATGCTGGAGGTCTACCGCGGATGCATCCGAGGCTGTCGCTTCTGTCAGGCAGGTATGATCTACCGTCCCGTGCGCGAAAAGAGCCCCGATGTGCTGAATGCGCAAGCAAAACGCCTCTACGATACAACGGGATATGAGGAGATCTCACTTTCCTCTCTTTCGATCAGTGACTATACCGAGCTGGAGCCGCTTTGCGACAAGCTCCTTTCCTGGACAGATGACAACATGGTGTCTCTTTCACTTCCCTCGCTTCGTGTGGACAGCTTCAGTAAGGATCTGATGAATCGGATCGAATCGGTTCGCTCCTCCTCCCTTACCTTTGCCCCCGAGGCAGGAACCCAGCGTCTGCGCGACGTCATCAACAAAAACGTACGCGAGGAGGACGTTCTCCGTGCCGTACAGGTCGCGTTCGATGCCAAGAAAAACGCGGTCAAGTTGTATTTCATGAACGGTCTGCCCACCGAGACCCTTGCCGATCTGGATGGCATTGCCGAGCTTGCCGACAAGGTTGCAGAGGCGTACTACAAGAATCCGAACCGCAACAAATCGCGTCAGGTACAGGTCACCATCAGCGTTGCCTGCTTTATTCCCAAGCCCTTTACGCCCTTCCAATGGGAGGCACAGGATACCATGGAAATGCTTGCCGAAAAGCAGGCGTATCTGAAAACCAAGATCACAAACCGACACGTGCGTTATCAGCATCATGACGCAAAGGTATCGCGCATCGAAGCCGTGCTGGCTCGCGGTGACCGCCGTCTTGCCGACGCGTTGGAGCTTGCCTGCCGCGAGGGCTTTAAATTTGATGCATGGGATGAGTATTTCGACTATGACAAATGGATCGACGTATTCAACCGCACAGGTGTCGATCCCGCATTCTATGCAAATCGCAAATTTGGGCTTGATGAGGTTCTCCCTTGGGACATCATCGATTGCGGTGTCAGCAAGGAATTCTTCCTGCGCGAGCGCGAAAAGGCATACCAAGCCGCAACCACACCGAACTGCCGTCAGGCGTGCAGTGCTTGCGGAGCCAATAAGCTTGGCGGTGTGCGTGCCGTTTGTCCGGGTTGTAAGGACGCGCCGTCAAGTGACGTCAAGCTTCCGCCCGAGGCAGAGACGCTTCCGAATTGGAAAAAGCTTGACGTTCCCAAAAATATACGCATCAAGTTCCGCAAGGTCGGTGACCTGCAATACATCTCACACCTGGATCTGCAACGCACGATCGCAAGAGTGCTTGTACGCGCCAAAATTCCCATGTGGTACACACAGGGCTTCAATCCGCACGCCAAGGTGGTGTTCGGTCTTCCGCTCTCGGTGGGTACGGAGAGTGAATGCGAGTTTATTGATCTGCGCCTTGACCGCGACATTCCCTTGTCCGAGCTTCGTGATCGTCTCAACCGCGAGCTAACAGAGGAAATGCGCGTGTTTGAGGTTTATGAGCCAACG
>JAZOPW010000062.1:0-10717 GCA_045655785.1 Eubacteriales bacterium | reverse complement strand
CTCCTTGGCTCACAGAACGACATGGCTACGATCCGACTTCACCCTTATTATACCGCACGTCGGGAGAAGATTTTGTCACAAAAGCAAGACGCGAAAAATTTTTCAATTACTTTCTTTACAAAATTTTTGTTCCCTTTGATTTCAGAATCTCATTTCAAAAATTCCGTCATGTGATTTGGTTGAAATCCCCCCTTGCAAAACGTGCGTAGATGTGATACAATAGATAGGTCAAGAAAATGAAAGAAACGTAAAAGAGACTGTCGCAATTCAGAATAAAGTACACAAGGGAAGAAAAATCAGAAGCAGCTGTCTCACTAAGAAAGCCACAAAAAAAGCCTTCCCCTTGAGGGGAAGGTGGCGAAGAATGAGGCGGATGAGGTGTAATCATCAAACGTGCTGCAATAGCAGAACCGTTCTTTACTTTTACACCTCATCGGACCTTGTCGCTTGCGACATATGACAGCATTCCCCTCAAGGGGAAGCCTTCCGCAGTTCCTGCCTTTTTGCAGTTTTTTGTAAGGCAGCCCCAAACGGAAAGCATCACCGATAAAAATCATGATTTCCGATGGTGAACTCATACGGCCGTGTGCGCTGAATCCAATTGTTGGTCGCAAGGCGCGGATTGACAAAGAACAGTGCCGAATCCGATACCGTGTAGCCCTCCAGGCAGATCTTCGCGGCAATCACCGCACTTTCCGTCGGCTTTTGGTAAATCGTGCCAAAGGATACGGGCGAGAATTGCGTGCCGTATTTTCGGTCAAAGATCACACCGTAGATGGTGTTGGGGTAGGAACGGCTTCTCACACGGTTGAGCACCACGTTTCCAACAGCGATCTGCCCCGGGAAGGGCTCTCCCTTTGCCTCTGCCGAAATAATGCGCGAAAGCCAATAAAGATCGTCGGCATTGTAGGACGCCGTCTTTACCGCGCGGACACTTCCGTTGTGCAAAAGCTCCACTCGGCGCAATTTCGCATTCCATACCAGATCCTCGGAAAACGCCTTTGCCAAGGGACGGATCGGCACGTACAGATGCCCGCCAAGATTGAGCACCTTGCCTACCGTATAATAATAATGTCCGTTTGCCGTGATGTAGATCGCACCGCTGCGCACGGTCATGGTCAGATCGGCACTCTTCACGGTTGCGGTTGAGGTCTTGCCGTTCCATGTAATATCACAGTCGGCAAACAGGTTGCAAAAGTTCCGCAGAGGAACGTATGTAATCGAATCGATGATCACACATTCACCGTCCAGAACCTCGCGCCCCTCCAGATAGACCTCTGTGGGAACAGCTCCCTCGGGGAAGGTCACCTCGGCGGCACCAACACCTACCGTCATCCCGCCTATCAGCAGGACCCAGGCAAGCAGTACCGTCAGAAGCCGCAGGGAACCGCCTGATCTGTAGTTGTTTTTTACCATATTTCTCTCCTTTCTTTTTCTGCTTCGGTGAATCACCAAAGTGCTTCCGTGTCTCTATTTTAACAGGAATGGAAGAAAAAATCAACCCACACTTTTTACCGAAAAAGGAAGGATCGGGCAAGAACTCCGAGCCTTTCCTTGGCTGTCAGCGTCTGCCGCTCGAATGCTCGGCAGATTGGCTCTTTTTCCCTAGGTTTTGCCCTGTTTTACCAAAAATAGATAGGAAAGGATCTTTATGAAAGTCTATACACATGTAATTTGGGACTTCAACGGCACGATTTTGGATGATCTTGCGTGCTGTATCGAAAGTGCGAACGATCTGCTTTCTGCCCACGGGCTGCCGCGTCTTGGCTCTGTGGAGGAATACCGCGCGAAGTTTGGCTTTCCCATCATCGACTACTACCGACGCCTCGGCTTTGACTTTGAAAAGCTCCGCTACGCCGACCTTGCCGTCGAGTGGGTGGCGTATTATTTAGAGCATAGCGTCACCGCCGCGCTCTATCCCGATGTGACGGACACCCTGATGACGGTACGGTCGCGCGGTGTCTCCCAGCTGATCCTGTCAGCAACCGAGCTTGGCATGCTGGAGCGGCAGGTCGAGTCGCTTGGCATTCGTGGGTATTTTGACGAGCTGTTGGGGCTTCAGAACATTCACGCGTACAGCAAGGAGGAAATCGGTCGGATGTGGCGAGCCGATCATCCCGACGCCTCGGTGCTTCTGATTGGGGACACCGACCACGACGCACAGGTCGCCGCGGCAATCGGAGCCGACTGCGTCGCCGTAGCACGCGGACATCAATCAAAAGAAACGCTTGCAAAATGTCCCGTCCTGTTCGTGGCCGAGACCCTGTCCGAGGTGGTACAAAAACTATTTTGAAAAATAAACAGAGCAACCGTAAAGGAATAATAAGCCTTGTACGGTTGCTCTGTCTGTTTTTTAATGCCAATCTGCGTTCGGCACAATTTTTGCGAATACAGGACTGCAATTCATGTTTTTGTATTACGGCTCTTCGCCGTCCTGCGCGGATTTGCTTTCGGAGTCGGCTGCTTTGTCTGCTGTCGGCTCGGCAGTCTGCGCCGCCCTATCCTCAAGAGATTCCCTGATCCGCGCCAGCTTTGCCCGAAGCGGCTTATGGCGCTTCAATCTGCGCTTCATGCGTTGGATCTCCTCCTCAAGCTCGCGCTTGCGCGCGTCGTCGGTGTTGGGATCGGTCAGCTCGGCAAGGATCAGCGTATAAGAAAGCTCGGCATGTGTTATGATCTGCACGTGCGAAGGAACTGCCCACCGCTCCAGCCGATAGGAAATGACCCAATATACGGTCGGCACGACCATGACCTGCATCGCTTCACAGCCCGAAAATGCCGCATACTCGATGCTCATGCGGTGATTCGGCAGAATGACGGTGGTCAGTGCGGTGCAATCGGCAAAGGCATTGTTTCCAATCCGCTCCAGGGCGTTCGGCAGACTCATCTCACAAAGCGACTCGCACTCGGCAAAGGCACGCTCATCGATCAGCCGCAGTCCGCTCGGCATACGGACGGACGAAAGTGAAAGACAACGGTAAAAGGCTCTTTCGTCAATGACCGTTACACTGTCGGGCAGAGAGATCGACTCCAGCGCAAAGCAGCTGTGGAAGGTCTCCTCCGCGATCGACGGGATCGAGGCTTGAATCTCGACGCGACGCAACGACGTACAGTAAGCAAACGCACGCTTACCGATCTCTCGCACGGCTTCGGGAACCGTGATCTCCTCGAGCAATTTACATCCGAGAAATGCCGCAGGCGCGATGCGGATCACGTTCGGCGGGATCTCGACCTGTTCCAGCTTGACGCAAGCGCAAAAGGCATTGATGCCGATATAGGTCACGCTCTCAGGCAATTCGACCCGTTCCAAGTTCTCACAACGAGAAAACGCGTAATCCCCCACAAATTTGACAAGAGGCGGGACACGGAAAAACTGTAAGGAGCTACACTCCGAGAACACACCGCTACCAAGATAGGCTACGCTATCGGGCAACTCGATCGACTCCAGCATGGCACAACAGCCAAAGGCATATCTGCCCACCGTGCGCAGCTCCTGCGGGACCTTGACACTGCGCAAAGAACGGCAATTGAAAAAGGTGCCGCGATAAATGGCGGGAAGATGCTCGGGAAGCGTCATCTCCTCCAGCATCTCACAATCACAAAACGCAAACGCACCGACCTTTTCGATGCTTGCGGGCAGGATCACGTGTGTCAGCGACTTACAGCCGCGAAATGCACCTGCCCCGATATAGGTAACGGTGCGTGGCAGATTGACCGAAACCAAGGAACGGCAACCGAAAAAGGCGGCCTCACCGATCATTCGCACGCCCGACGGGATCACCAGATCGTGCAGAGAGCTGCAATCACGAAACGCATTTGCCCCGATGGCGGTCACGCGCTTGCCGATGATGACCCGTGTCACCCTCGTATTGCCGCGAAAGGCGCCGTCCGCGATCACGGTCACCGACTCGGGGATCTCGATCTCGCTCTCTCTTCCGTAATAACGAATGAATTCCCCGTTTCGGATCTCGCAGTCACGCGCGACCTTTTTTTCGGGAGACGCATTCGCCTTACGAATCTGTTCACGAAGTTCCTTTTCCATCTGTTCTACCGTTTCCTTTCGATTGATAGGCTGTTGCGAGGGAGAACCAACGGCTCTCCCCCGCAATCAATTGGTGTGCTTCCGCTCACAAGAGACGGGAGCAAGTGATCATTCCTCGGTTTTTCCTTCGGTTACGGAAGAATTGTTTGCGGCGATCTTACCGCCCACAACACCTGCAAGCAGTGCGCTCAGATCCAGACCCGTGGATTCCTTCATGCCCTCCATGATCTGGCTTGCGCTGCTCATCACGTCCTTTACCACCTTGGTGGCGTTGCCGTCGCCGTACATCACGATGCGATCGGTCTGGGACAGAGGAGCGGCTGCATTCTTCACAACCTCGGGAAGTGCGGTCAGGTACATTTCCAGCACCGACGCCTCACCCATCTTCTTCTGTGCTTCTGCCTTCTTCTCGATGGCTTCTGCCTCGGCAAGACCCTTGGCACGGATACCCGCAGCCTCCTGCTCCATCATGTAACGAAGTGCTTCTGCCTCGGCTTTCTTTGCCTCTGCCGCCTGAATGGCGCGATACTTCTCTGCCTCGGCTTCTTTTTGCTGCTTGATCAGCTCTGCCTCTGCCTCTTTCTCCATCTGATACTTCAAGGCGTCTGCCTTCTTGCGGATATCGGCATCGAGCTGACGCTCCTTGAGCGCGATCTCCTTCTCCGCAAGCTCTGCTTCCTTTTCCTTGCGGGCGATGTCGGCGTTGGCACGTGTGACCTCGATGGTCTTACGCTGATTTTCCTGTTGGATCGAGTAAGCGGCGTCTGCCTCAGCACGCTTGGTCTCGGACTTCACCTTCATGTCTGCCTGTTGAACGGCAAGCGCGGCATCCTGCTCGGCAATCTTCTTCTCTGCCTCTACGCGCACGGCGTTTGCTTCCTGCTGTGCGTTTGCGGTCGCGATCGAAATATCTCTTTGCGCGTTTGCCTTTGCGATCTGCGCGTTCTTGCGGATCTGCTCGACGTTGTCGATACCCATGTTCTCAATGGTACCTGCACCGTCCTTGAAGTTCTGAATGTTGAAGTTCACCACCTCAATACCCAGCTTTTCCATATCGGGAACGACGTTCTCGGTGATCTTCTTTGCAACGCCCTGACGATCCTGCACCATTTCCTTGAGTCCTACAGAGCCCACGATCTCACGCATATTACCCTCCAGCACCTGGGTGACCAGCGTGACAAGCTCGGCTTGACGCAGATTCAGAAGTGCCTCGGACGCGCGCTCCAGCAGCTCGGGGTCAGAGGAAATTTTAATGTTGGCAACACCGTCTACGGTGACGTTGATAAACTCATTTGTAGGAACTGCCTCGCTGGTCTTGACGTCAACCTGCATGACACGCAGAGAAAGCTTATCCACGCGCTCGAAGAAGAGAATACGCCAGCCTGCTCTACCGATCAGGATTCGCTTCTTTCCAAGACCCGAGATGATGTAAGCAGTGTCGGGCGGTGCCTTCAGGTATCCACCCACGCCAAACAGCAGCAGTACGCCTGCCAAAACCGCTAAAATGCCCCATACGAATTCCATATTCAGAATCCTCCTTAAAAAATTTTTTTGATACGGTACCTGTATCTTGATTATATTATATCACACAGTCAAGTGATTGTCAATACCCTTCACGAAACTTTTTTCAAAATATTTTTTGATGCCATCATGTGACCGCGTTACTCGATCCCCATTTGCTTCATCAGCTTCTTGTTGAACTCCTCGGCGGTGTTGTAGCCCATGCGCTTTTGGCGGTTGTTCATCGCCGCGATCTCCAGAATGATGGCAAGGTTTCGTCCGGGACGCACGGGAACCGTGATCGACGGCACCTCAATGCCGAGAATGTTGATCTTTTCCTCGTCCATACCCATACGGTCGTACATTTTTCCCTCGACCCAGTTTTCGAGCTGGATCACAAGGTCGATACGCTCGGTCTCCTTGACCGCGCCCATACCGAACAGGCGGCGCACGTCCACAATGCCGATGCCGCGCAGCTCAACGTAGTGGCGGATGATCTCGGGAGCCGTTCCGACCAGCGTCTTATCCGACACGCGCTTGATCTCAACGGCATCGTCCGCGATCAGACGGTGACCTCTTTTGACAAGCTCGATGGCGGTCTCACTCTTACCGATTCCGCTGTCGCCGAGAAGCAGCATACCCTCGCCGTAGACCTCGACAAGTCCGCCGTGACGCGTGATACGGGGAGCCAGGTGGTTATTCAGCGAGCCGATCAAAGCCGCCATCATGGGGCTGGTCTTGACGTTGGTGCGCAGAACAGGCACCTGCTGCTGTCGCGCGCGCTCGATCACCACGTCGTCTACGGGAAGTCCCGTGGTGTACAGAATGGCGACCGGCTTGGCATCCACAAATTTTTGAAGCATCACACGCTTGGTGCTGGGCTCCAAGGATTGCAGATAGTGGGTCTCGGCTTTTCCGATCAATTGGATGCGCTCCTGCTCGAAGATCTCATAAAAGCCTGCCAGTGCAAGTCCCGGGCGGTTGACCTCGGGGGACGTGATCTGGATATCCTCAAAGCAATCGGGCTTGACGATTACCTCCAGGCGAAAGTCATTTACGATCCTCGAAAGAGCTATTTTGTATGGTTCCTTCATTGTTTACCCTCCCTTCGGGTCTGCTTTCTTATATTTTACCATAAAATCTCGCGAATGAAAATACCTTTTTGAAAATTTCGTCAGGTTTTTTCCCCATATTCATAAAAAAGTCACAAGTATCTTGTATAATGAAGAGAAAGAACGATACCAAAGGAGAATGTTCATGAAAAAAACAAGGCGTACCGTCGCACTGCTGCTTGCCGTCCTGTTGCTTTGCTCGGCGTTTGTCGGCTGCTCCTCCAAGAGTCGGGAGCAAAAGGTGATCGGCACCTGCGCGGGCTTTGACGTTTTATATGAGGAATTGCGTTACGTGACCCTGACCTATAAGGATCTGTTTGCCAACACCTACGGAAAGGATATCTGGAGCAACCCCGAGAGTGCCGAGTCCTACCGCGCCGAGCTGGAAGAGATCGTTTGGGATATGATGCTGAACAACTATGCCGTCCTTGCCGCCTGTCTCGAATACGGCATGACCAAGGACGACATGAAGCACAAGGACATCGAAGCCGCTGTGGATGCACAGGTGAACGAGATGATCGACCAATACGCCAGCAAGGCAGATTTCCGTGCCGATCTGGAAAGCCTGTATATGACCGAACATTTCCTGCGCTTCTGCTTCCGTGTGGCACAGCTGGAAAACGAGCTGATGTACATCCTGACCCAAGACCTCGGCTTTATTCAGGCAGATCTTGAGCCCTTCATTGATTGGCTGGAGGACGGAAACTGCTATTACGTACAGCACGTTTACATCGAAAATGACCCCGGCGAGGATCCCGAGGAAAACCGCGCCATCGCGGAGGATATCCGTCTGCAGCTGCTGGCGGGTGCAGACATTGCCGATTTCGTCGGCACTAAGGTCAACGAGGATTTCGAAAACGTCTCGCCCTATTTCTTCGTCCGTGACGTTTACACAAAGGTCATGGAGGACGCCGTGTTCGCGCTCGACAACGTCGGAGACGTGAGCGAGGTAGTGGATACAGGCGACGGCTACTACGTGCTGGTCCGTCTGGAAACCGACGAAGCAAAGCTGCTTCTGCAGTCCTCTGACCTCTTGACCTCCTATCAGTGGGCGCACGTGGAGTCGGTCGTTGACACCTTCAAAGCAAAAATCAAGATCGAATTAAACGAATACGGCAAAAGCATCGATCTCTTGGAGATCCAATAAGCCGTACCTCTATCAAAATCCAACGAAAGGAGAGCCATCATGCCGCTTCCGCGCTTCCGCCGTCACCGTCAACGCATTGGAAAAAAGAGCCTGCACCCCGCCGCCGTTGTGGGGATCTGTCTGTGTGCCGCAGTCGTCCTGACGCTGACCGTCGGAAACCTGCTGAACCTGTGGCTGGATGACGAGACCTATCGGAAATTCACAAACGGCGACGATCTGCCAACCTGGGAAGAGGATGACGATTACACCGCAAAGGTCCGCAAGATCAACGCCTATCCGCATATCCTCGGAGAAGAGATCGAGCCCGTGATCGGCGCCCCCGCCGTTTCGGTCGCGCTCAACGAGCAATCGGGCGCGCTCCTTTACAGCTCCGAGGTCGCCGCCTATCTCGGGATCCCACAGAACACAGAGGTTGTGATGCGTGATACTGTCGCAGAATTGAGTGCGTTCGTCCCCTACATCAGCGGCATCTACTATCCGCAAGCCCTTCAACAGACCACAAGCGCACTCCTTTACACCGCCGCAACCGGTGAAGCCTCGCTGATGCGCGAATTCCTCTACGCGGGCGGTAGCGAGATTCTGCTCCGCGGTCTTCCGCTTTCAGTCGAACGACTCCCCGACCTGAAGCTCTACCTCGACGCCGTCAAGTCCGCCGCTCCAACCGATCCCGTTGGCGTATCGGTCCCTCTTGACGTCGCCAAGTCCGATGACGGCTGGGAAATCATCTCTACTCTCCTGCAGCATTGCGATTTCTGCGCACTTGACGTCTCCTCGGTCACAATCTCTGACCCCGAAGCGCAGGAAGGCGATATTTCCCCCGCCGCCCTCGCGCTCCTCTCCGATTGCTCCTACCTCCTCAATCAATATGATATGCGGCTCCTCCTCTCCCCTCTCCAAGCCCCTCTCCTCTCTACCGTCGAGCTTCAATCCTATCCCAACTATCAGCTCCTCCCTCTCCCTCCTAAGTTCGAATCATAAGTGAGGATTACTTGTCATTTTGATAGGAGAATAGTTTTCGCTTTTTCGCAAAGAAAACTTTTTGAAAAAAGTTTTCTCTGCACTCTTTCAAAAACTTTAACCGCATGGTGGTGCATCCGTAAGATAGCTGAAATTTTTTGCTATCTGAAAATGCACCACCATGCGGTTAAAATTCTTGGAGGAGGCGCGGGGGAAACTTCTTCTAAGAAGGTTCCCTCGCAAAAAACATAGAATTACTTTCCTAACAAGGTGACGAGCAACCCCACTTATGATTCGAACTTAGGAGGGAGATCGAGAAGAGCGATGATGTCGGCATGGATTTCGGGGATAGGGCGAGCGGCGTTGACGATACAGACGCGATCGGTGGAGGGGTCAAGCGAATCGAAGACGCGGTAGAACTGATCGCGCACGCGGCGGAGACGCTCGACGTTCTCATAGATCTCATGGGTGACGCGACCGCGGTTGATGCGTTCCATGCTCTGCTCGGGTGTGAGGTCGAGGAAGATACAGACGTCGGGGTGACGGATTTCGGGGCAGGAAAGGTTCATTTCGCGCACCCATTTTTCGTCGGTCTCGCTGCCCTGATAGGCGAGGGAGGAATAGTAGTAGCGGTCGCAGATGACGTCGATGCCGTCGGCGAGCATTTTTTCGATACCGCTCACGGGGTTGACGTTATGGAAGATGCGATCCAGGACGAAAAGTGCCGCCATTTCGCACGCGGAGCGTCTGGAAACGCCGCCAAGCGCGTCACGGAGCAAGCCGCCGCTGACCGATTCGGTCGGCTCTGCGGTACGCCATACGCGTCTGCCAAGTCCGCGCAGGTGCTGCTCCAAAAGCTCGATCTGCGTGGTTTTTCCTGCGCCGTCGATGCCCTCAAAGACAATAAATCTTCCGCGCGGAGTCTGTTGTTCGGTCACGTCCTTCATGATTGCGCTCCTGTTTCCTGTTTTTTTGTATCCTCGGCGGCATCCAGACGCGCCGAAAGCTCCTTCATCATCGACTCCAAGCGACTCAGCTCCTGCGCTACGGGGTCGGGGATATGCACCTGGTCGAGGTCATTGCGCACGCGCTGACCGTCTCGCTTGACGACCTTTGCGGGGATGCCCACCGCTGTGCTGTTTTCGGGAACGGCGTGAAGAACCACGGCGTTTGCCGCGATCTTGCTGTTGGAGCCGATCAGGACGGGTCCCAGCACCTTGGCACCCGCGCCCACCATCACGTTGTCGCCCAGCGTGGGGTGACGCTTGCCAACGTCCTTCCCCGTACCGCCAAGGGTCACGCCCTGATAAATGGTGCAGTTGTCCCCGATCTCGGCGGTCTCACCGATCACAACACCCATGCCGTGGTCGATGAAAAAGCCCTTGCCGATCTTTGCGGCGGGGTGGATCTCCACGCCCGTTATTCTGCGAGCAGCCTGGCTGACCGCACGGGCAGAGAAATAATGTCCTTTTTGATACAGGCTGTGCGCCACACGGTGCGCCATCACGGCGTGGACGCCCGAATACAGCAGCAGAACCTCTGCAGTACTGCGTGCGGCGGGGTCTCGCTCCTTGACGGTTTTGACCGTCTCGCGCACCTCACGGTCAACCGCGTCTATCATCACCGCAATGCCGCGCTCGGTATTGCGGATCTTATCTGTGATCCTTTCGATCCATACGGGTTTGTTTTTCATGCGTTTACCTCCGCAAAAGGGTACTACCAATATTATACACACAAAACCGCTTTTTGTAAATAGGTTTCGGCAAAAAAGCGGTTCTACAATTTGACAACGCAAGATTTTGGAGAATGGAAAATGAATTTTTTCATTCCCTCCATAAAAGGCCAGCGGTTATTAACCGCCCGTCAGAACAATGCGGATATCCAATAGATTAAACCGTATAATACCGAAGCCGAAACACCATAAACGATAACTGGTCCTGCAATTTGGAAAATTTTGGC
>JAZOPW010000061.1:0-2924 GCA_045655785.1 Eubacteriales bacterium | reverse complement strand
GATTCTATTACGACGGCACGTTGGACTTTATAGAAGAATTTTTGTATGCGGCGGAAACGCTGTACGAGACGGAAGACGGCAAGTATTTCCTGTTTTGTGAGTACGAGCCCAGATGGGAGCTGTTCGACGAGGAAACACGCCGAGAGCTTGAAAAAATGAAGCAACAGATCATTCCGTTGACTGACGACGATGTCGACGAATGGATCGATGGGAAGGATAGTATTTATCTTTGATGTTGACTTTTTCCAATAAAACGTATATAATAAATCAGCCACGTTAGGCTGTAATTTATCCCACTTTAGGGAGGGGACTGTGAAAGCAGTCCCTTTTTACATAGAAAAACACCCGCCGTAAAGGCGGGTGTTATTGTGTTTATTCATCCTTTTCTAATTTACAGTACCGTCCGACGTAGTCATTGCGATAGAACTCACCTTTTTCGATTTGCTTGATTTGCCGGCCTACCTGCTTGGCATCGGCATAATCGGATTTTGCAATCCAACTGTCCGGGTTGCTGCGTCTTGCAGCAAAAATGTGGAACTCACCCAGCTTTTGCTTGGTGTCCACGCCTAAAAGCACGTAGTATTTGTCCCGTTGCATCATAATTTCAAGTAGATCATATATGGTGTCAAGCTGTCGAATTCTGGAGTTGATCAAGGTTTCAACCTTATCCTGCTCGTCCTCGTCAAGTGCCATAAACTCCTCGCAAAAGATCTTCAAGACTGCCTTGCAGCTACGATGGTCCTTATCCTCTTCGTTCGCCATCAGCTTATCTAAGATCAATCGGTAATGCTCGGGAACTTGTAGCAAATATGGCTCTCGATCTCCGAACTTTTCAATCTGCATGTATACGTTGTCTCTTTTTGGTGCTTTGTTTTTTGACATTTTTCTGTCCTCCGTTTTATGTTTTTGATGAATTACTCAAAGCTGTGTATATCATCTTATAAAAAGTATGACAGATTATGTGTGATGTTAAAATCGGTGTCTTGGGATGCTGCCTTTCAAAAATACTCATTCAAAAGCGCTTTTTTGGTTTTTGTTCTTTCATACTCCTTTTGCTTGGCTAAGGTATATATCGAACGTATCTGTATTGTATTTGTATCTGTACGTTATGTACGTATGAAGGAAAGGGGGCAATATCAATGAACAAATAAAATCAAACGCAAACTCGAGAGACAACGTCGAGGTCACAATCACGTTCATAAGCAAAAACAATACTGCACGTGTTTGGGCATATGCATACGCCAAGCGAAAATCTATATTTTATAAGGAGATTGCATTATTATGCCAAACTGTATAAGAACAGTAAAAGCAGATCTTTGGATCGATAAGGATTTTCGCGAGTTCGATCCTGCGCGAAAAGTATTTTGGTTTTTCCTACACACAGGATATTTATCATCTGAAACGTCACTGTATATTTGCCAAATTGACGATATTTCTTTTTTCTGCGGACTATCAAAGAAAAAAGCCAAGGAACTGATCGAAGAATTTGAGGAACGTGGGTTCATATCATATGACGTGAAAACGGGTGAGATCTTGGTGAGGGATTATTTTCACTTTCACCCGCCTGTGGGAGGACTGTACTACCGTATGTTTGCCAACGATCTGTCGAAGATCAGATCAGAGAAGTTGATTGACGAGCTTGTGGAGATATCAAAGGGTTACAAGATTTCTATGCCGTTTTTTGCGGCACTGCAAGACAGACGTCCCGACCTGAAGGAACGGGATTTTAAGATTAAGAAGACAGATATGACGCCTGAGGATGCGCGAAATGCGGACGAGCGAGGGCGCCACACTGCCGCAAGCAATCGAGGAGCAAATGGGAAGAAGCAAGAAGAAGAAAAAACGTCTCGGCAATCTCCCGACTCCTCCTCCGAAATCGACGAGCTTCTTCCGTTTTAAGAGTACGTGTTTTCTGTCATACTTAAGGTTAAGGAAGCAAGGTTGGAGTTTTTCATTGTTTTTGGGGCGGGCTTCCAAAACCTGCTTTCATTGGGCCAAGCATAAAACTTGCCCGCCTCCACTCCTTCTATGTAACGTCCCTCGCAAAAGTGAGGGACTATAATAAAAAAACAGCGATGAGATTTTTTGTCTCATCGCTGTTTTTTCATTTCCTTTCGAATGCGCCCAGCAGTCTGACGATCTTTTGCAGGGCGAGAATGTCGTCCAACGTTGATATGCTTTCGGCACGTTCCTCAATCAATGCCTGAAACGTCTGTCTCTTGGGTAGGTCGAACAAGGAGTATTCGCCGAACAGCTCTACCAGACGTGCCATTTCTTTTTCCTTTCGTCCCGATACCGTGCGAGAAAAATCCTCGTGACAAGAATAAGGGATCCGGATAGACAATTGCTCCTCTTGGTTAATGCTGCACTTGACCTCAAAGAATTTAGTGTTTTTCATTTTATGTTCCTCCATAATTTTGTGTTGCGGAAATGATTGTTCGCCAATCGGTGTATCCGCTTACTATAAATATGACAGAAAATAAAAAACACAATTTTGCCTTTGCGTAAGTATAGATGGGCCGAAAACAACTGTGCACAACTTTTGGCTGGCACTTGTTTTTTATGCCGCCGCGTCTTTAAAATTGACCTCTTCTGATTTCTGTCATATTAATAGTGAAATCTAAAAAGGTTGGAGGTATGAATGAAACAAAACATTAAAATCTTGATTTCGAAAAATGCGACGAGCGACGGGGTGTGGATCTCTTTCCCGATCAGCCAACGTGAGTTTGATCGCCTGACGCAGAAAGAAGAATTGCAACCGAATGAGTATGACGTTCCGCAAGTGATCTGCAACAGCTATAATCTATCACAGCTGCTGATGAACCGAGCGAGGCCCCCGACCTTCCTTTCTAAGTTGAATTATTTGGGGAGCCTTTTCGCTGATTTTAATACAAAGCAAAGAACGGAATTTGGCTTTTTCTCGG
>JAZOPW010000060.1:0-11015 GCA_045655785.1 Eubacteriales bacterium | reverse complement strand
GGACAAGCTGATCTCGATCGCCGAGTTCAACCGCATCGAGCCCGTGATCGTGATCACCAAAAGCGACCTCTCTCCCGAGACCGCCGAGCGGCTTGCGTCGCTGTATCGCCGAGCAGGCTTTACGGTCTTTCGCACGGGACTCGGAGACGAGGAGGGTCAGCGCGCGCTGAAGGATTACATCGAGCATTCACTCGACGGCAAGATCGCCGCCTTTTCGGGTGCCTCGGGCGTGGGGAAATCGACGATGCTCAATCGCCTTTTTCCGCAGATGCATCTGGAAACAGGCGAGATCAGCCACCGCATCGAGCGCGGCAAAAACACCACCCGTTGCGTCGAGCTTTATCCGCTGTCCGATACAAGCGACTGCGGTTATCTTGCCGACACTCCGGGCTTTACGATGCTGGACTTTGAACGCTTCGACTTTTTTGAAAAGGAGGATCTGCCCCTGACCTTCCGCGAGTTTGTACCGCTGATCGGGAATTGCCGATACACGAAATGCTCGCACACCAAGGAGCAGGGCTGTGCCATTGTGGACGCCGTGAAAAGCGGAGAGATCGCCGCCTCGCGCCACGCCAGCTTCCTCTCTCTTTACGAGGTCTTAAAAAAGAAAACCAAGTGGTGATGCTTTTTGTCTCTTGTAAGAGGAACTTTTGAGCGTAAGCGTATTTAACGTGATTTTTTTGTGGGGAAACTTTTCAAACAAATTTTTAAGCTGGTTTTTTACTTTCATGCGCTTTAGATATAACGAAAAGGTGAGTATTTGCGGTTTTGCTTTCGTTGGAGTTGCAAACTTCATAGGCTGGTTTCTTGTAGAGCGGTCAGGGTCTCGGTGGTCCCTGACCGCTAGTGGGAACTATTGTTTATCTTAAACGCACAGACTTTCCCAATTTAGTAAATAACTTCTTTTGGGAAAAGTTTTGAAGGGGTGAGGGGGAACTTTTTCAAAAGTTTCCCCTCAAAAAATTTTCCTATCCCACCAAAAATCCCCTGTGATCTGTTTACGACCGGGTGTGTGATATCCGCTTCAATTCTGCAAGATAGCTTTCGGGGCGGTGGGCGTCGATTGGCGAGTAGGCTCCTGCACGTCCGATCTCGATCAGGTTTCCCACGTGGCAAAAGCCCATCCCTCGCGGCGGCAGGTGCGTGACGAGGTCATCTATGTTGCGGATCACGTAAAAACGCTCCCAGCGCGTGGCAAGATCATCGGGAACACAGCCGAACAGCACGCGCGGACAGCCGTAGCCGAAGCCGTACAGGTGATCTCGCAGATCGCGGCGTCGGTACCAAATGTATTCGTGGCACAGAACCGCCAATGCCGCACCGTGGCTGTAGCCGACCGATGTGATCTCTTTGACCGTCATGTCAAAGATCAACGGCTCCAGATGCGGCTTTATGCTTTTCCAGACCTTCAAAAAGCCTGCGTGACATTCCCACGGCGGATCCATCTCCGCGTAAGGCACGGCGGCAAACTGCAGATTGTTCACCCAATCCTCGATCCCACTGCTTTTCTCAAACCATAAAAAAAGACGGTCGCCGCGTCGGTCATATGCCCAACTGCCACCGTTCCCCGTCTCCTTGTAGTCCTTCCCTAAGCACTCCTCAAACAACTCCTTCAGCATTCTTTCCACCCCCTCACCGTCAGCATATGCCGTCCCTCTCACTTCGGTTCCAACTGCTTCTATTGATTGTAAGCGGTAACAGGGGAACTTTTTGCGGGGGAAACTTCTTAAAAGAAGCTTTCCCCCACACCCCCTTCAAGAATTTAACCGCATGGTGGTGCATTTTCAGATAGCAAAAAGAATCAGCTATCTAACAGATGCACCACCATGCGGTTAAAGTTTTTGAGGAGGTGCAGGAGGAACTTTTTTCAAAAAGTTCCTCCTGCAAGAAGCCTCCAATTATCAATTATAATCAAGAAAAGCGGTTGAAGCCGATGCGGGAGAGAAGCTCGTAGACGACAGAGGAGAGGATGACGGCGAAGGCACCTTGGACGGCATTGAATGGGATGTTTGCGACGGCGGCGATGCCGTAATGAAGGAAGAGGGCTTCGTAGGCGAGGTAGCCGAGGATCATGACAAGCTCGGCGGCGACGGCGGAAAGGATTCGCGCGAGCCGTTTTGGGAGCTTGGTTTGGGATAGGAGACGGCACACGAGCAGGGCGGTGCAGACCATTGCGGCTTTGATGAGGAAGGTTGCGGGAGCGTAGATCGCAAAGCCCGAGGAGAGATCTGCAAGGGTTGCGCCGAGTGCTGCGGAAACGGCAGCCCAAGGACCCCCGAGCATCCAAGCGGAGAGCAGAAGCACGCCGTCCCCGAGGTTGACGTTTCCGACGGCGGGTGCGGGGACATAGATCCAGGTTGCGGCAAAGACAAGCGCGCAAAACATGGCACTGAAAACAATTTTTCGAATTCTTTGTTGGTTCAAGGAAAGCACCTCTTTTTTTGGAATATCAATATTATATGCGTGCGACGTCGTTTTGTCAAGAGGGAAACAAAAAATTTATTATTATAAAACCCAACTACTTCACTTTACAAGCTTTGGTCAACCATTTTCCGCCGATCACCCGTGCTGAAAAGAAAATCGAACGGCACAGCCAATCAATGAATACGGCAACCCGAACTCCCATAACGCCCATTCCGAGCCCCGGAAAGGAAAGCACGCCAAACAAGGATACGGTATCTTGTGCGATCACGTGGGCAAGTGCCACACGGAAGACCCACATGGAAAACACCGAGATGATCATGGTGGATTTTACGTCACCTGCAGCGCGGAGGGCAGAGGGCAAACAAAAGGCAATCGGCCACAGCAGGACGGAAACGATGCTCTGAAAGATGAGTAGCTGACGGGCGAGCTCCGAGGTTTCTCCCGAAAGTCCGTAAAAGCGCAGCAGTGGCGTGGCAAATATGGAGGATGGCACCGCTACGGCAAGGACGATCAGGTATGCAATTCCGATCAGAAGCCAAGTGTAGTGCCCTGCCTGCTTCTTCTCCTTGGCTCCCACGCAACGTCCCACCACCGCCACCATAGAGTTCTGGCAAGCACTGCCGGCGCTGTATTGAATATTACAGATCGAATTTGACGCGGCGTTTGCGGCAATAGAAATCGTCCCCAATGAAGAAACCAGACTGGAATTGATCAGATTTCCAAAATTATACATAGATTGTTCGATTCCGTTGGGGATTCCAATACGCAGAATCGCTTTGATCATGGATCCGTTAGGACGGTAGTGAAACAGATTTTCAATATGGATGTAGCGTTTGGGATTGCGAATGATGATCAGCTTGATAAAAGCCCCCATCATACGGGAGAAAAGCGTTGCGATTGCGGCGCCTGCCGCACCCAGATCCAATCCGTAGATCAGAATTGCGTTTCCCGCAATGTTCACAAGGTTCATGAGTATCGAGATCTTGAGCGAGGTCATGCTGTCGCCTTGCGCCCGCAGGGTGGCGGCAACGCTGTTTTCGATCGCCAGGAATGGAAGCGAGAGCGTAAGGAAAAAGAAATAGGAAAGAGCAGCGCTCCAAACGTCGGCTTCTACCTCTCCGAACAAAAGCCTCAGGATCGGCGCACGAAGGAATATGGTAACGATACTGATCACAGCCGCCACCATTGTAGTGACGTATAACATTTGTTTGGCGGCCTTGCAGGCGTATTCCCGATCCTGTCTCCCCATTGCCTGTGCCAGGACCACCGATCCTCCGGTGGTCAAAGCCGTAAACAGCGTGATTAGAACCGTATCCAGGGAGTTTACCAGCGATACCCCCGCAAACGCAGCCTCGCCCTTGTTGGATACCATAATGGAATCCGCAATGCCAATGGCAATCGACAATAGGTTTTGCAAAAGGAAGGGGAAAATAATTGCCGCGATCTGCCTGCGGGAAAACATCATTTGTTGTTGATCCTTGACTATATCTTTCTCTCTCATTCTGCTTCCTCAATCACCGGACAGTCATTCCCCTCCGTGTCGACGCAATCCCGACAGTGGAGCTTTGCGCCGCCCGAAAGCTTGATCGCGTTGACGGTCTGCGGTACACCGAAATAGCAGCTCGTCATCATCGTGGAGCCACCGTGAATCTCAATATTGACAAAGCGATGAAAATGTGTGCC
This sequence comes from Eubacteriales bacterium, assembly GCA_045655785.1. Classification (GTDB taxonomy): domain Bacteria; phylum Bacillota; class Clostridia; order Oscillospirales; family CAG-272; genus UMGS1865. Next base: position 6,908 of record JAZOPW010000060.1, on the reverse strand, counting down.
GACAAACTGAACCCGCATGGAGTTTTCCAAAACAACGTCGGCAAAGCCGATTTGGCACGCGCTGAAAATATATCCCGGTCTGGAGTTTACGATTTTAATACCGATCCCTCCGTTATTATCGTTGGCATGGTGGAAGGTACAACCGATCGCAGCTCCGTGAGCGTTGTTTTTTGCCATGCCGTCGCCGTTATCGATCAAAAAGCCCAGCGTATTTCCGCTGAAATTGCAGTTCAGGAACATATTGTTTCCGCCGTTGTTGATACATCCGTACCCATTGCCGGAGCAATGCATGTTGGTAAATTGATGAAATTCGCTGAAATGCGGAATGTAAATTCCAACACCGCACCTTGTGATATGACAGTTTGACGCTGTCATTGACGAGTGAACGCTATATCCCGTATCCATGCATTTGAGTCCTCCGCCTGTGAAAGAATGGATATAACAGGACTCCACAATGGCGTTTTGAGGACCTCGGTCTCCCTTGTGCTGAGCAGTACCTTGAAACAGAAGTCCCGTGCGTGTGCCGATCCCCTTGGGGCAAACGGAAAATTCCTCCTCTGCCCCGGCGACGCACAGGGTGCGAACCGTACAAAAGGAACCGAGCTGAATCGCCGCCCCCTCATCGACCTCGTTAGAAAGGATCACACGCGTGGCGTTTCCCTGTCCCCAAAGGGTGGAATGATCGGGCATTTTGACACCCGTGACAAAAAAAACACCGCTTCCCAGAATACAAACACCGTAATTCTTCAGTTTTTCTTCGATCTCAGCAGTTCGGTCACTTTTATCATTTTTGCTTTTCAAAAAATATTCTTCCATGCGTTTTTCCTCTTTTTTCAAGACATACTTTTTCTTCAACCGACTCTTGACATTTTGAACGAACCGATCTATAATAAATTATAGAACTTTCACACGGCGATTTCTTGCCAAAAAATCACTTTGTTTATGCCAATTGGGAGGATATATGCAGGCGATCTTTCACATAGAACGGGATCAGATCAATCATTTTCATATTGAGCATTATCGGGAGCTGAAGATCCTCGGAAAGCTGAATTTTCATTCTCACATAGAGCTTTTTCTGGTCAACCGAGGAGAAATTGAGTTCCGTGTCAACGATACGGTAGAAACGCTGCATGCGGGCGAGCTTGCCGTGGTTCCCAGTTATGCCTTGCACCAGTTCCTTTCACCGCAATGCCCGGTGGATTGTACCTTTGTGTTCCTTCCCATTTTTCTTTGCCCCGATTTTATGGAGGCGACTGCCGGAAAGCACATAGCCTCTCCCGCTGTTCGAGATGCCGAAGCCATCAAAACCGTCCAAGAAGCCGTTGCAAAGCTGGAAAATCAGGATCTGAACGCAATCGAACAGACGGGATATATTCACGTCATCTTGGGAACGATCCTGCGGTATATTTCTCTTGAGGACAGCCCCCCGCAGACAGACGTTGATCTTACCTCAAAGATCTTGCTCTATATCAATGAGCATTTTAAGGAGAAGCTTTCCACAGAGTGTATCGCACGGGGATTGGGGTATAGTCAAAGATACGTAGCCGAGAGATTTCGAGCCGATTTTCATATTGGCATAACCCGTTATATCAACACGGTGCGCTTGAAAAACGCCTTGTCGCTGATGCGTGAAAACAAGTACACCATTACCGAGTGTGCCATGGAAAGCGGATTTTCATCTCTTCGAACCTTTTACCGTGTATTTGCCGAGGAATGCGATTGTTCGCCGAAAGAGTATTTTAAGGCAGAATAGTTTTCTCTCCGTGTCTCTTTGTGTTTTATGCCAAAATGACACAAAGAAAATGATTTTTTGGCAAGAATCCGGCAAACAAACGTGTTATACTGAACATATCACCGTAATCTCAAAGGAGTTATGATATGGAACACAAATTATTTGCCAGACACCCCATTGGAAACCCAAGGCGCAAATGGAAGCAGGATAATCTTTTGTTGCGTTCCGCTCCATGTCCCAGGGGCAAGGATCTCTCTCCCCAAAGTGAGTTGACGCACCGCAAGGCACGCCGCGCGGTCAAAACGGCGTTTGACGCAGGCTTTGATATGCTTGGAACCGGATGGATGGAATCCAATCTTGCCCTGGACGTGATCCGTACCACAGAACAGTGCGGAGGACAGCTCATCTACACAGACTTTTTGCGCTTTGGCGGCATGGGAGATGAAAATGTTTTTTGTGAAACCAATGATTTTGACGGAATCATTCAAGAGACTCAAAAATGGAATTCCGTGAAAGGCTACTGCTTTTGGGACGAGCCGATTTTGCAAGAGCACATGGAGTTGGTTCGTCGCATGATCGATCAGTGCGAAAGCATTTGCCCCGAGATGCTTCCCTATACCATTGCCAATCCCGATTATCACAAGCTCTGCCGCTGGCAGGACAATGCATATGCCCCTTATATTGAGCGCTTTGTTTCGACGATTGATCCCGTGCAAATGGGCTTTGATTACTATCCTATTGGCAGACTCGGGTATGATCCCACCCTCCAACTTGACAACACCACCATGTGGAGCGATCTTGAGATCGTCCGCCGCGCGGCGCAAAAGCATGAGATTCCTTTTTGGTTTACCTATCAGGGGCAACGCTTAACCTTCCATAAGATCCACTATATATTCCGTTTTCCCATGGTGCGTGCCATGGCTTACGCAGGAATACTCCACGGTGCAAAGAGTCTTGCAACGTATGTCTCGTTTGGCGGATACGTGGATCCCACAACAGGAGGCAAGGGCGTGTACTTTGAAGACCAAAAGCAGCTGAACCATGAGATTCACGCCCTTGGAAACACGCTCATGGCTCTGGATTGTCTTCGTGTTATTCACGATGACTCGCTACTTCCCGACCACCCTTCCATGGAAGGCATTCGCACCCCCTTGGAGGAAAGTGAGCTTTTGGACAATGAAAAGCCCCTTGGCACTCGCATCTCGATCTCTGAGCACAAGGATGCCTACGGTCACAAATACCTTATGGTGTTGAACCGTGACTATGATTCTCCTCAGCTGGTTCGTTTGGCTTTCAGACATCCCTCCCACGTTTACGAGGTGAGCAAGGCGGACGGCGAGGAACGCTTCATATACGAAACTGCTACTGTGATAAATTTGGACTTTGAACCCGGAGAGTTGCGGCTGTTCCGCATTCAGCCTGCAGATGAGGAGCCTTATACGGTAGAATATTATTTAGATAAATAAATCATTTTTTGGACACCGAAATTTATAAAAAAGAGGACAGAAAACGTGAATTTCTGTCCTCTTCTTTTCAGTTTAATCTACAGGGTTCGCAAAGCCCAAATCAACCCAAAACCTGATCTTCGGTGAAGAAGTCGGCACCTACGAAGTAGTAGGTATCGGTGGAATCCTTGACGATGTACCAGCGGGCTCCCGACTTCGTACCCTCGGCAACCTTGGTCACGGCAGTATCCTTTGAGAATTCCTTTGTGGTCTTGTCGTTGTCGAAGGAGGTGATACCCACAGCCTTCTCCTTGGCGTAAACGGTCACGGCGGTTACCTGCGTAAACTCGGGGTTGTTCTCCAGGAGCGTTTGCAGAGTGGGAACCTCGGTTCCGTCGGAGCTGGTGGTCAGGTAGGACGAACGCACGAAGCGGTACACGCCCGTGGAGTACTCAAAGATACTCCATTGCTTTCCGTCCACGATGCCGTTTGCCAGAACCGTGATCTTTGCCGCCTTGGTCAGACCCACAAGCTCGGTGTTGCCCTCAATGACCTCGGGGGACTTACGCACGTTCAAGTTGCCTGTGGTGTAACGGGTCAGAGGCGTTGCCTCCTTGGTAAAGCCGTACTTTTCGATCAGCTCATCCAAAGAAAGCTCGACCTTGGTCTCGGTCAGACCCGTCTTGTTGACGTAGTACTCGGTGTAGGTCTGGGGCAGACCCTCCTGCTTTTCATCGGGGAAGCGGATGTAGAACCAATTCTGATAATCGCCCGTTCCCTTCTTGATAACGGTTACGGCGTCGCCCTTGTTGATGGTCAGCTTGATCTGGCTGTCAGCCTCAACCGAGGGAACGTCACGGAGATTGAGATGCTCGGTCTGATCATTGACGTACCAGATCTCCTCGGGATCGCATGCGGTGAAGTACTGGGAGTAGTCGGTGAGCTCGGCGTTGGGATCCTCGGAGAGGTATTTTGCCGATACGAAATACTCATGGGTCTTTTCGTCCTTGCCGACGTATTGGATCTTGCACCAGTTCATACCGCTTGACTCGCCCTGACCGATGACGGTGACCTCGTCACCCTTCTTCAGCCCCGCAATCACGGTAGAGAACTCGTCGATGGAGGCATAGGCGCGGATGTTGACCTCGCTGATCGCATACATCTTGATGTTGCAGGATGTAAATTTCTTGCCGGGCAGATCCTGGTCGGAAAGATAGGTGTTGGAAACGTAGTATTGTACGCCGTCCACCTCTACGATGCTTCGCTTCTCGTCGGAGCTGATCTTGAGGCGAGTAAGCTCGTCCATCAGCTTCACCTTGATCGACTGTCCGCCGCTTGTAACGGGAGTCAGCGTCAGGCTGGAGGAAACGACGTAAAAGGTACCGGGCGCGTCATTCCAGGTAACGGTCAGGTTGGGGTCGGTGGTGACCTCCTCCTGATGGGTCTGGCTCTCTTCGGAGCCGTTGGTATCGTCAGGACCGCCAAGGTCGGGACGTTTGCCGGAGGAAACACAGGATGCCATAGAAGCTGTAATCAAGCCTGCAAGCAGGAGAGCGAGAATTCTTTTTTTCATTATATTTTTTCGATCCTTTCTTTTTTTCACATATTTTTCGGGCATTTATCATATCGAAAGCAAACACAGAAATCCCTTGCCGAAACAGGGGATTGGTAGATGTTTCGCTAATACTCCAAGAATAGTATATCATACAAAAAAAGTGTTGTCAATAAATTTGAAGTGATTTTTTTTGGAATTTTTTTTGCTCCTTCTCTTTTCTGACAGTAAATGTCAAAATTGACTCTTTCAGGAAGATCTTATCTTTTCAAAAAAGGGATAAAAAGACTTTTTGGGAGGCATACTGTTGACAAAAAACAAATGGAGAGTGCAGGATGCGAAACGAAGTGATCGAGCTGGGTGCCGAAATTCTTTGCACCGCCAGCGTGGCGGGAAAAAAGGAGCGGCAGGGACCCTTGGGAGAGCTGTTTGATCTGTGCGACGTCAGCGACCGATTCGGGCAAAAAACCTGGGAGGGCGCGGAGAGTGAGATGCAGCGCATGGCGTTCAATACGGTGCTTGCGAAGGCAAAGCGGAAGGACAGGGACGTCGGTGCGCTGTTCGCGGGTGACCTCTTGAATCAGTGCGTGGGGTCGGCGTATGGACTGCTTGATTTTGACGTTCCCTATTTTGGTCTTTACGGTGCCTGCTCGACCTGTGCCGAAGGTCTGCTGCTTGCCTCTGTGATGGTGTCGCACGGGATCTATGAGCTGTGCGGTGCCGTGACCTCCTCGCACTATTGCTCTGCCGAGCGTCAATACCGCACGCCCTTGGAATACGGCGGTCAGCGTCCGCCCACGGCGCAGTGGACGGTCACGGGATCGGGCGCATTCTTGGTGCAAAAGGCAGGTCAGGGGGGAAGCCGTCACGCGGTGATCCAACGCGGAATGCCGGGAAAGGCGATGGAAAAGGGGGTCAACGACGCCAACAATATGGGGGCGGCAATGGCTCCTGCTGCAATGGACACGCTGATCCGCTTTTTCGGCGCGACGAACACACAGCCCGCCGATTACGATCTGATCGTGACGGGTGACCTCGGCTATGAGGGCGGAACCATTCTGTGCGAGCTGATGCGTGCCGAGGGCTTTGACCTTTCGGATCGCTACACCGACTGCGGACAACGGATCTATTACAAGACCGAGCAGGACGTTCACGGCGGCGGCTCGGGATGCGGTTGCTCCGCCGTGGTGCTTGCCGCCGAGCTGGTTCCCAAGCTCGAACGCGGAGAATTGAAGCGGATCCTTTTCCTCTCCACGGGTGCTATGATGAGCCCCGACAGCATCAAGCAGGGACAAAGCATTCCCGCTGTTGCCCATCTGTTGGAAATTACAGGGTAATTTTTTGTCAGAAAACTTTTTGCAGAAAACAAAGCAACGTTCCGTTGCAACGGGAATATTTCGCAAGCGAAATATTCTGGGTTCCCCACGCCCCTTCAAGAACTTTTCCAAAATGGTTATTTGCTCCAATCAATAGTTTTCTCACGGTTTTCGCAAAACAATATGTTTCTTTCGTAGGGCGGGGGTTCTACTCCCGCCGCAATGTACAGAGAAACAGGACGGCGGGATCATCGCGACCGTGAAACAAGTGCTAACAGAACGCGACCACATAACAAGTGCGAACAAAGATTGGTCGCTATCGGTATTTTAGAATCTGTTTTGCAGATTCTAAAATACTCAACTTTAGGCAAATATGAAACAGGTCGCTACGGGTATTTGCTTGCGGGCTAAACACCCGCATTCTGCCACGCAGAACCGCAACCAACGCGACCGTAAAGTAAGTGCTAACAAAGGCTGGTCGCTATGGGATATTTTGATTCTGAAAGCAGAATCAAAATACTCAACTTCAGCGAAAGCAAAACCGCAAATATTCAACTTTTGGATCAGCGGCGGGAGTAGAACCCCCGCCCTACGAATAGAATTCTTTGTGTAGCAAACAGAGTTGTCAAAGGAAAACTATCGTTTGGAGCGGGCAGGGTTAGTGGTCCCTGACCGCTAGCGGGAGCATCGCGACCGTATAGTAAGTGCAAACAAAGATTGGTCGCTACGGGTATTTGCTTGCGGATTAAACATCCGCATTCTGCAAGCAGAACCGCAAATACTCAACTTTTGGTTATGCCTTGAGCGCACGAAAGTGAAAAAAACGGCTTAAATAATTGTTTGAAAAGTTTTTGAGGGGGTGT
>JAZOPW010000059.1:0-2060 GCA_045655785.1 Eubacteriales bacterium | reverse complement strand
TCCTCAATTCTGCGAAGAAGCTCCAACTTATGTGCCGACTTTTCCATAATATCCTCCATTCAGCATCTGCAAAGCCTGGTTGAAAAGGTATTCTCAGACTCTGCTATTTTCAATGCGTGTTCAAGAATTTCTTTTGCGGTTTCTTCTTTTTTGGCGATCTCCTCCGGGCCGAAATTTTGTCTGTTTACGCATATCAGCCTGTAAAACGGCGATTCCTTTGCATATAGCCAAAATAGATCGCCATACATCACGTCATCGTATTGTCAAGGCTTCTTGTAAAGCGCATAGTGCACTATTTTTTTCTCCCCCGAATAAGCATCGGGCAATGGCTCCTTATTCCATTCCATAGGCAACGTGTGAATTTTTCCAAGACAAAGATAGTTAAGATATGCCTGATCGGGATCGAGCAGATCGAAATCATACTCGGATATGAGACGTATAAATTTCTCCTCAATCCTGTTCTCTCTGAATTTTTCCAGGCTTATCAGAAGAACCCCTGCGTTTACGTATCCGTCTGGATCAACTCCAAGAGCTTTTTCCGCATACGTTCTGAACTCCTTGGTGCTTTGAACAAACTGCTCGGGAGCGGCACCGAAAACGTTATCACCCAGATCAATTCTGTAAAGCTCGGATATATCGCCCGACACCACAAGATCGCAATCCAGATATATCACCTTGTCGTATTGCGGGAACAACGAGGCAATAAATAATCGGTAATAGGTGACAACGGAAAAATGATACACGTTCTTGAATCGCGACTGGATTTTGCTCATCTCGTCGGATATATCCACAAAATCGATTTTGAAGCCTTCCCTTTCCCTCTGCTTCACCTTCTGTACGTTACTCTCGCTCAAGCCTGTATTCAAAACGATTATCCTGTAGTCGTACTCGGCAGATGCGTTTGCGATCAGAGATGAAACGGCAACGTCCAAGTACGGCAGATAGTTTTCATCCGTCGAAAAAAAGATCGGAATAGTATGACTCATTTGTTGTACTCCTTTGCACTGACATTTGTCGCACCAATTATAACATCCGTCCTCTGAAGGAGTCAATCTACACACTCTCAAAGCCTCTCTACACATAGTTTTCAGCGACTCTACGAATCGTAGAGTCGCTGAAAACGCAATAAAAAGCCCCGTTTTGCGCGCAAAACGAGGCTTTTTGCTTATTTTATTTTTTGAGGCTTCTTGATAAACGACCAAAGCACAATTACGATCTGACCGGCCACTCCCACAAAGTATATGAGCGCGATGTTTATTCCGAAGTACAAAAACGTGATCTGGACAGCAGCCAAAATCGACCACATCAAGCCCGACACGATATAATAATTATGTCTCGGATTAAACCATACGGAATTAAACACAAGCTTAACTATCAGAACCACGGGCAAGGCATAAACAAAGTACAAAAATTGAAAGGTTATACCTCCAACTATCAGTGTGGTAACGATAAATGCAACGATCGCAACCAACCAGCCTACACACTCGGAAATGTACGCGATTGCTCTGCGATTATATTTCGTTTCTTCCCTCTTTGCTTCAACCGCCTTGGCTTCCCTGTGATCCGAGCTGATCAGGTAATCCACCGTCACGCCAAACAACTCCGATATCTCGATCAATATTGATATATCCGGAGTCGACTCCGCTCTTTCCCACTTTGATATCGTTTTATCCGAATAGTTCAGCTTTTCCGCCAACTCCAGCTGGGTCATATTATTAGATTGACGAAGCTCGGATATGTTTCGGGCAACAATGCTTTTTATATCTTTCATAAGTATTTCTCCAAACGTAGTAGCCGCAAATTCCAACAGGCAACCGGCATCTCGCCGTGCTATGATAGTATACCATAAACTTGTTGAAATGTCAAGAAGGCGTGCCCCTCCTTTCCGCTTCGCGGAGCAGGTTCGCCGTGCGGGAATCACCCGCAACAGGAATTTGCTCCGTCCTACAAGGATTTCGACACGGAATCGACGGAGCAATGTTCCGAACCTGATTCCGCTTCGCGGAGCAGGTTCGCCGTGCACGAATCACCCGCAACAGGAATTTGCTCCGTCCTGCAAG
>JAZOPW010000058.1:0-2272 GCA_045655785.1 Eubacteriales bacterium | reverse complement strand
GAACGCGTCAAGCCCTACCTGCAGGCAAAGGGCGTCAGCCGCGGCAAGGTAGATGTGTGGATCGGCGTGGAGGTGCTGGACAGCCAAAGCGTCGAGATCGAGATCGACGAGACCTATCTCAAGGGATATTTGGACGCGCTTTCCCGCTTGCGAGACGAATACGGTCTGCGAGACGATATTTCGGTCATGAGCGTGGCACGCAATCCCGAGCTGTTTACGGTCAAAAAGCCCGAGGAGGACATCGAGCGCGATTGGGCGTTGGTGTCGCGCGTGCTGGAACAGGCTGTGGAGACCTTCCTTGACGTCAGAGCCCGTGAGGGCGAGAAGCTGGCAGAGGATATGCGGGATAAGGTCGTACAGATCGCGAAGACTGTGGACGAGATCGACCGTCTTTCCGCCGCCGATGTCGCAAGCTACCGCGAAAAGCTTGCCGAGCGGATCCGTGAGGCACTTGCCGACAATCAGATCACACCCGATGAGACGAGACTTTTGACCGAGTGTGCCATCCATGCCGACAAGGTGGCGGTGGATGAGGAGCTGGTCAGATTGCGGACGCACTTCGGCGCGTTTGAGCAGATCCTTTCTTCGGGCGAGCCCGTAGGACGCAAGCTTGACTTTTTACTGCAGGAAATGAACCGCGAGATCAATACCACAGGCTCCAAGTGCAACGACGCGCAGATCGCGCATCTGGTGGTGGACGCCAAATGCATGCTGGAAAAGATCCGCGAGCAGATTCAGAATTTAGAGTGATACCATACAACGGAAGGAACAACATATGAAATTTATCAACGTCGGGTTTGGAAACATGGTGGCGGCGGATCGCGTGGTCGCGCTTGCCAATCCCGATTCCGCACCCATCAAGCGACTGATACAGGACTCCAAGGATGACGGCAGAGCCATCGACGTGACCTGCGGCAGAAGAACCCGCGCGGTCATTATCACCGATTCCGAGCACGTCATTCTGTCCGCCATTCAAACCGAAACCATAGCCAACCGTCTGGATAACAGCGCGGATACGGGTGACGATGAGGATCCCGAGGACGAGGAAAATTCTTAAGGTGTTGCCTGAAAGCGAAAGGGAAGGCTTTGATATGAAAAAAGGACTTTTGATTGTGATCTCGGGCCCCGCGGGAAGCGGAAAGGGAACGGTAAACGCACGCCTGCTCGAATCCGACGAGTACGTTTACTCGGTCTCGGCTACCACGCGCGCACCGCGTGTGGGCGAGGTCGACGGCGTGAATTATTACTACATCAGCAAAGAGGAATTTGAGCGTCGCATCGCCGACGGCGAGATGCTGGAATACACCCAATACTGCGGCAACTATTACGGCACGCCGCTTCGTGAGGCAATAGAGGTGATGGAATCAGGCAAAAATCTGATTCTGGAGATCGAGGTCGAGGGGGCATTGAACGTCAAGCGTCTCTACCCCGAGGCGGTGCTGATCATGCTTTTGCCGCCGTCCTTTGCTGTCCAGGAGGCAAGACTGCGCGGACGCGGAACCGAGACCGAGGAAAAGATTTTGGAGAGACTTGAGCGCACACGCGCCGAGCTTCCCACGGTCTCCCACTACGATTACGTGGTCTACAATTACGACAACGGTGCGGACGCCTGCGCCGATGATATTCGTGCCATCGTGCGCGCCGAAAAGGCTGCCGTCAAGCGGCATACCGACGCGGCTGACGCGTATTTCAAGGCTTGATTTTTATTTTAATTTACATAATTTAGCGAAACAAGGAGAACCATTTATGCTTTACCCTACCATTGACGAACTGACTAAGGGCAAATACAACCGTTACGAGCTGGCACTTGCCACCGCAAGATGTGCGCGTCTGATCACCGACGAGTACGTCCGTCAGCACGACGCCGCCGAGAAATCACTCACGGGCAACAAGGAGACCGACAAGCCTCTGAACACCATGATCGACCGCGAGCTGCGCGATGAAAAGGCAGTCAAGGTTGCCATCGGACGGATGCACCGCGGCGAGTATGAGATCGATCCCGAGGCAAATGAGAAGATGATCGCGGCAGCAAAGCAGCAGCAACAGGTCGTTGTCGAAAAGCCGATCTCGCTTAAGGAGCTGTTTGCCGCTGAGGATGATGACGAGGATGACGAGACGGTGGAGGAAGACCTTGCCGAGGAAGAGGCAGAAGCCGATTCCGATGCCGACGAATCGACCGACGCGGAGTAACCCTTGGAACGCGTAGCGGGCGTATGCCTGTTGGATAACCCCTTTCCCATTGACGGCATTTACGATTATCTCATTCCCCCCG
>JAZOPW010000057.1:0-6932 GCA_045655785.1 Eubacteriales bacterium | reverse complement strand
AAGGACTTTTTTTCAAAAAGTCCTTCCCCCGCAAAAAAACTCTAATCTTACTCTTCCCTCTCGGTCACGGCGATGCCGAGGACGGCGAGGTCGGCGTCGGAAACGGGGGTAGGACACTGCGACATCAGCTCGCTTGCGTTCTGCACCTTCGGGAAGGCAACCACGTCACGCAGGGAGTCGGCGCCCGACATCACCATTGCAAGGCGGTCAAGTCCCATACCGCTACCACCGTGAGGCGGCGCGCCGTACTTGTAGGCGTCCACAAGGAAACCAAACTTGCGCTCGATGTCCTCGGTGGTCAGTCCCAGCGCGCGGAACATACGCTCCTGCAGCTGCCAGTCGGTGATACGGATCGAGCCGGACAGCAGCTCCACACCGTTGAGCACCATGTCATAGCACTGTGCGCGAACCGCTCCGGGATCGCTTTCGAGATATTCCAGACATTCGGGGAGCGGCATGGTAAAGGGATGGTGCATTGCATCCCAATGCTCGGTCTCCTCGTTCCATTCAAAGAACGGGAACTCAACAACCCACAGGAAGTTGAATTTGCCCTCGGGGATCAGGTCGAGCTTCTTGCCCAAAATCGAGCGCAATGCGCCGAGCGTAGGCAGAACGACCTTATTCTTGTCGGCAACGATCAGCATCACGTCGCCCTTTTCCATGCCTCCTGCGGCAAGAATGGCATCCAACTCCTTGGGGGTGAGGAACTTTGCAAACGAGCAGTTGGGAGCGTCGTCAACCCAACGGATATACGCCAAGCCCTTGGCACCGATGCCCTTGGCATGCTCGGTCAGCTTGTCGATCTCCTTACGGGTCAGAACCGATGCGGCATTCTTTGCCACGATGCAACGCACCGAGCCGCCGTTCTCAATTGCGGAGGTGAACACGCCGAATCCGCAGGATTTGACGGTCTCGGAAAGATCCTGAATCTCCATGCCGAAGCGTGTGTCGGGCTTATCCGAGCCATAACGGCTCATGGCATCGGCAAAGGTGATGCGAGGCAGAGGCGTTTCGATCTCTACGTCCAAAACCTCCTTGAACACGCGCTTGATAAAGCCCTCGTTCATCGCCATGATATCCTCTTGTGTAACAAAGGACATCTCCAGGTCGATCTGGGTGAATTCAGGCTGACGATCGGCGCGCAGGTCCTCGTCGCGGAAGCAACGCGCCAGCTGAATATAGCGGTCGTAGCCCGACAGCATCAAAAGCTGCTTGTAGAGCTGAGGAGACTGCGGAAGCGCGTAAAAGCTGCCCTTGTGTACACGGCTGGGAACGAGATAGTCACGCGCGCCCTCGGGGGTCGATTTGATCATCATGGGTGTTTCGATCTCATAAAAACCGTTCTCATAGTAATATTCGCGCGCCACTCTTGCAATGTCATGACGCATTTTGATATTGCGCTGCAGAGACGGACGGCGCAGGTCGAGATAGCGGTACTTGAGCGCGATCTCATCCTTGGTCTTCTTGGCGTCGGACACCTCAAAGGGAGGGGTCTGCGCGGCAGAAAGCACCTTCAGCTCGGTTACAAAGATCTCCACCATACCCGTAGGCAGGTTGGGATTGGTTGCCCCCTCACCGCGTGCGCGTACCGTTCCGTGAACGGCAAGCACGTACTCGGCACGGATACCGAAGGCTTTATCAAATATTTCCTTGTTGGTCTCGCTGTCAAATGCGAGCTGAACGATTCCTGTGCGGTCGCGCAGATCAATAAAGATCAAGGCCCCCAGGTCTCTCTGTCTCTGCACCCAACCCATCACGCAGACCTCTTTGCCGATGTCTGCCTCTCTTACCGTACCGCAATAATGCGTACGCTTGTCATTTGCATTTAATAATTCTGCCATTTTTTATATTTCCTTTCCCTCTTTGTCGAAAAGAGGCAATTTTTCAAGATAGATCAGATCCTTGCGATCCTGTGCATCGCCCTCGGCAAGAATCGCCATTCTTCCGCAGATATTGCCGCCCGCCTCGGTTACAAGCTGCTCCAGCGCGCGCAACGATTCTCCCGTGGAGATCACATCATCCACGATCAAAATGCGCTTACCCTTCATCAGCTCGGCATCCGCTGTGTCAAGATAAAGCTTTTGCTCCTTCGCGGTGGTGATCGACCGAACGGTCACCTCCATCACACCCGTCATATAGAGCTTGGGAGCCTTACGAGCAAGAAAATATTTTTGATTTCCCGCAAGACGTGCCATTTCGTGTACCAACGGAATGCCCTTTGCCTCGGCGGAGATCAGATAATCATATGTAGGCGCCTTGTCAAGCAGCTCCTTGGCACACGCGGTGGTCAGCTCGGGGTCTCCGAAGATGACAAACCCCGCGATCATCAAATTTTCATTCAGTGGGCAAAGAGGAAGATCTCTCTCACAGCCCGCAATATTCATGTGATAATATTTTTGTGTCATATGTTTTTTCGTGGGAACCTTTTGATAAAAGGTTCCCACACCCTTTCGAAACTTTCAAAAATAGGTTGGTTGGATCAGTATGCTGACAAAGTTGTCCGCACTGTCAAAACAGATAAAAGTTTTGGTCGAGCTTTTTCAAAAGCTCGCGCAGTCAAGGGCGCGTAGCCCTTGTCGCGCTCCGCAGAGCGCGAAATTATCCTCGGCGTTTCTTTTTTGGAAACTTTTTTCTTTGCGCCTTTAGTGTCAAAGAAAAAAGTGGAGTATCAATTTTTGCAATTTGTTCCTCTATATACTCTTTTTCCACACCGGGATACCTTTTTAAAGTTTCCATATCCTCCAAGATTCAAACCCAAACGAAGGCACCCATCAAAACTCTGTTCTGATGCGCTCGACGTACGCACCGTCAAGAGCCTCCTGTACCAATGCCTCAAAGTCCAGCTTTCTCTCTTGCTCCAAAACCTTCGCAAGCTCGGGACGCGTGCGCGGATGCTTGGGTGTGAAGACCGTACAACAGTCCTCATAGGGCTGGATCGACGTCTCAAAGGTGCCAATCTTTCTTGCCACCTGCACGATCTCTTCTTTATCCATGCCAATACAGGGACGGAACACGGGAAGTGTTGCCACGGGATCGGTCACACCGATCGCCTGCATGGTCTGCGAAGCAACCTGACCCAGGCTCTCTCCCGTGATCAAGCCCCCACATCCCAGCTTGTGTGCCAATCTGTCGGCAATCGCCATCATGTAGCGACGCAACAGGAGCGTAAAATAATCCTCCTCGCAGGCTTTGACAAGCTCCTCCTGAATATGTGTCAGCGACACCACGTGTACGTTGAACGAGCCTGCGTACTGTGCCACCTCACGCGCGAGTTCAAAGACCTTTTCTCTTGCACGCTCGCTGGTGTAAGGGAAGGACTCAAAATGTACCGCGTCGATCTGGACACCTCTCTTGGCAATCATGTATCCCGCAACGGGCGAATCGATACCGCCCGACAGCAACAGCAGGGCTTTTCCGTTTGAGCCGACAGGCATGCCGCCCGCGCCCTTGAACTGTCCCGCATGGATGTAAGCCGCAAACTCGCGGATCTCTACGTGTACAATGATCTCGGGATTGTGTACGTCCACACGCAAATTCGGCACCGATTCCAGGATCACACCGCCGATCTCGCGCGAGATCTCGATCGACCCCAGCGGAAACCGCTTGTCCGAGCGTTTTGCCTCGACCTTAAAGGTCTTTTTGCCGATCAAAAATTGCGGAACATATTCCCTTGCAGTCGCCGCAATGGCGTCCATGTCCTTGTCACATACCGCGCAACGGCTGATGCCCACAATGCCAAAAACCTTAGAAGCCGTCTCAAACATACCGTCAATATCGGCGAACTCATCGTTCGGCTCGATCACCAACGTGCTTTGAGAGCGTGTAATATTGAAATTGCCGTAATGCTTGGCACGGAAACGCAGTGTTTTACACAGCGCGTCCTCAAAATAGCGTCGATTCGCACCTTTTAGCACGATCTCGCCGTATTTACAAAGTAAGATTTCCTTCATGCCCGTCAATCCTCTTTTCCGTCTGCAGGCTCCTCGTCGTCCTCTGCGACCTCCCCGTTGCGGTAGGCATCAAGCAACTCCAACGCCTGATCCAACAGCTCCTTCGGAACCAACACATCCGAGCCATACATCGAGTATCCCGCAATGACCTTTACCATACCGCCGCTTCCGCGCTCGCGCACACGGTAGGGGATCTTTTCCCCCTCTAAAATACTGCGCACAATGCTGAGCTCGACGTTATCGTGAACCGTTGTCAGAAGTGCAGTATGCTCGTCAAGAGGAACAGGCTTATCAAATCCAAACAAAGAATCCATTGGCTTCACCTCAATCTTCGTAATAATGCGGGAAGAGCTTTTCCCATACCTTGGCACAGCCGATTGTGTCGGCAATGGAGGTGTGCGCCACACCGTCCCATTCGATCTCCAGACGCTCCATCGCGTCACTCAAGGACGCGTGTACCATGTCGGGATAATGCTCGGACTGAAAGCGCACGAACTCATTCGCGGCACAGCGAGCCTTCTTGTGCAGAGCCTCACGCTCCGCCTCGGTATCGTAAATATATTTGATATGGCTGTAATCGGTGGAAATTCCGTACGCGATCAGAATATCCGCATGATCAAAGATCTCCTTGATGCTTGGAATCAGATCGTCCAGCATCGGCGCGTCTGCCACCATTTCGGGGGTAATACCGTGGATCTTTTCGGTCTGCTTCCACTTCTTTTTGTGAGCAGGCTTGACCAACGTATCCATCACGATCTTCCCCGTTCCGTCCACGATCGAAACCGAAAGGATCTCATCGTGGTTGTAAACCCCCGTCAGCTCCAGGTCAAAGAAGAGAACACGCTCGCGCTTCATATGGTATTCGGCGTTGCGATGCTCGTCTCCTTCTGCGCGACGGATCGCAAGATCCGCTTCAAAGCAGGTACGGCACAGCTTGCGGCGATAACGGACCTCCTTGCCGCACTCCACACACATCAAGGGGCGGCGTATCGCGGTCTTTTTGTCATAGAAGTAGATCGGGGTCTTGTCATTGCGTAGCGTATACGCCACGGGCTCCTCGATCACGTCATAATTCATTTGGGAAAGACGCTCCTTGGTATAGTAACCGCAGGAAGCGGCTCGCTTGGTGCTCATACGAACGATCTCCACGCCCGTCTCCATCGTCATCGTTTCGCTTTTTTGGGTGGGGGCATACCAAAGCTCGGGAGGTGCCTCGATCACACGCGCGGGATCAAAAAAATATGTAATGCTCCCGTCGGTGTTCTCGTCGAATGCGATCGGGTCACCCGCAGGCATCAGGTGCATTTTGTTGAGTACGTTGCGGGTCAGATAGTGCTTATGCTCCGCCTCGGTAAGGGTAACCTGAGGGATCGTCGCGCCGGAGCGCAGCTTCATCGTGTGTTTCATTCAAAAAATTTCCTTTCTACCGTCCGGACCTTTAGCAAGCCCGCCTGCGCCTTGAGGATCAAAAGATCACTTTCCTTGATCCTTTTCGGGCAGCGGATGCCGGTTTCCATGGAACCAATCTTCGTTCCTTCAAAAACGGTTTTGCTCTTTTGTTTTTTGAGCCTGATACGGCTGCAAAAGCCGATACCATATCATTATAACATATATATATTAAATATTCAATAGGTCTTTTCTTTTTCTTTTCAAATATTTCGCATTTTATTTGTCTTTTTTAGAATTAGAACAGTTTTTATTCTTGATTTTACTCTTATTGGAACGATTTTTTCGAGACATTTCGCGCAAAACCTCCAAGGCACGGTCAAGACCTCCCACCTCATCGATGATCCCGATTTCAACAGCCTCATGCCCTTCTATGATCGAGCCGCAGTCGGTTGCGATCTGATCGGGGCGCATCATCAGCTCATTGATCCGCTCGGGGACAGCCCTTGAATGATCGCAAATGAAGTTGACAATCCGCTTCTGCATCTCGCTCATATACCGAAAGGACTGTGGCACTCCCACCACCATGCCGCTGATGCGCACAGGATGAATGGTCATGGTGGCACTTGGAACGATCAGCGAATAGCGCGCCGCGGCTGCAAGCGGTACACCGATTGAATGTCCGCCTCCCAACACGATCGACACCGTGGGCTTTGTCATAGATGCAATCAGCTCAGCCAAGGCAAGTCCTGCCTCCACGTCACCTCCCATGGTGTTCAGAAGAATCAGCACACCGTCGATCTCATCGTTTTCCTCAATTTCGACCAGCAAAGGCAAAATCTGCTCGTATTTGGTCGCCTTTTGTCCCTCGGGCAAAATAAAATGTCCCTCGATCTGTCCAATGATCGAAATGCAATGAAAGGTCTCCCTCTCATTTCCTGCCACACTTCCGCCACCGTCCACAATATTTTCCAATAGCATCTGCCGCGCCTCTTCCGCGTTTTTTTTGCTTTCGTTACGATCCGACATCGCCGTACCTCCCCTTTTTTTACATTTTTATTATTATAACCAAAAAAAAATATTGATATACGGGCGGAATTATTGAAAAACAGGCTTTACAAGTTCGAAAAAAAATGTTATAATAATATGGAATGGGAAAATTCGACTTTCCCTGAATACGAAAATATTATAAAGGAATGGTTTCACAGCTATGGAAAAAAAGGTTTTGGTTGAAACCTCCGCCAGACATATCCATCTGACAGAGGATGCCGTAAAGAAGCTTTACGGTGAAAACGCAACACTTACCGTAAAAAAAGAGTTGAGCCAACCCGGTCAGTTTGCAGCAGCAAACGATAAGATCACCTTGGTTGGCCCCAAGGGAACCCTCGCAGTCAGCGTGCTCGGTCCCACCAGAAAAGCAAATCAGGTTGAGCTCTCCTTTACCGATGCGCGCACGCTCGGTTTGAAGGCAGTTCCGGTTCGCGAAAGCGGAGACGTTGCCGGAACCCCCGGATTGAAGATGGTAGGCCCCGCAGGTGAGGTAGATATCACCGAGGGTGTCATCATTGCAAAAAGACATATCCACATGACTCCCGA
>JAZOPW010000056.1:0-3310 GCA_045655785.1 Eubacteriales bacterium | reverse complement strand
CAGGGGCTGCGCCAATGACGCAGCCCCTGCGGGTTTTCATTAAATCAAGCTTGCGCCGTACAGCAAGATATGCTTTTGCTCAGACACACTCTTGATGCTGACACTTTCAAGCACAGTATCGGACTTGAGATCCACTGCCAGCGTGTAGATACGGTAGTTCTCGTAGTTCTTATCATAGGAGAAGGTTACCGCATTTTTCAGTACAGGAGAGATGGGATCGATCTTGGAGCTGGTATAGGTTGTCATAACCGTCAGCAGCTCGATTCCGTTTCTCAACGGCATTTCCTGTACGCTTCCGTCAGCATATTTCAGCGTCATGGTTGCGTAAACGTCGCCAATCTCACCGTAAATGGGATGACCCAAGGAATATACAACGTTTCCAAGCAGAACAAGCTGCTTGCCGCTCTTTCCAACCTTGAAGTCGCATTCAGGAGCCTTATCACCAATGACAACAGGCTTTTGAAGTGCATCAAACTTCAAGTTTCCAACTGCTTCGCATGCGAAGGGCAGCTGAGGTCCGTAGGTGATGTAGCGTTTGAGACGGCTGGTGATGATATGAGAGTTCAACGTGCGGGATTCCTCGGTTGCAACTGCCCAGTTTTCAGCCTGAGCTTCACCCTCATTCAGACCTGCAAGCGAGATCGCGCAAGACTCGGTCACGTCACCGCCGCACTCGGGATGTGCAACCTGTGCCATAGGCTGAGCAGGATCCTGGTCAAGCTCACGGTAGAATTTTTGCATAACGTAGTAGTCTACCTTCGGCTCACGGTGAATGGTTACAAGACCCTCATACTGCAAGCCCTCAATGCAAGCGGTGTTACGGTTGTATTCGTACATATCTGCGAACATCCAGTAGCACATACCTGCCAAGCGGTCACGACGGAAGCCTTCCTTCATCTTTTCACAGAAGCGTCTGAACAACTCAGGGTTATCTACAACGTACCAACCACCCCACTCAGTGAAAATCAGGGGCTTATCGGCATAAGAATCGAACAGATCGTCCAACGTCGTGCTGCGTTTTTCTCTGCCCGAAACATGTCCGGGATCGGTTCCGTAAGGATGCTGCGTATAGAAATCGATGTTGGCAATATCGAACATCTGCTTGGTCATATCAACCGTCATGCAGTTTGCGCCCGAAGCATAGCGATCGGGGTCATACTTGCGGCTGAGTTCAACTGCCTCATTCAGGAATTCCTGCGTGAATACACATTCATTAAAGCTCATCCAGAAGGCAACACAAGGCAGGCTACGGTCACGGATGATGGTCTTCTTCAGAACCTCAAGAGCAGGTCTTACGATATCCTCGTTTTTCATGTTCGACCACCAAAGGCCCGGCTCCTCACTGATCATCAGACCCATGCGGTTTGCCAACTGCACCACGCGCTCGTCGTGCGGATAGTGAACCAAACGAACAAAGTTCGCGCCCAGATCCTTAATCATACGGAAATCCTTTTCGATTGCTTCATCGGAAAGAGTCTGACCCTCCTCGGCAGTGCCAAGGTCATGGCGACAAATGCCCTTCAGGAAGAACTTTTTGCCATTGAGGTAGAACAGGTTCTTATGCATCTTGAAGGAACGGAAGCCGACCTCGACGTTCCAATTGTCAACCGTTACGCCGCCAACCTCAAGAGAAACGCAAAGATCATACAGAGTAGGCGAATCTGGAGACCAAAGCTCGGGCTTTTCAACCGAGAATGCAAGATTCTCAAGACCTTGAGCGGTTGCTACCAGCTTATCCTTAAACCACAGCTCTGCAACCACACGGGTATCCTTTTCCTGCTTTCCTGCCAATTCAACGGCAATGGTTGCATCGGCATGAGTCAGGTCATCGGTCAGGGTATGACGGAACCAAACGTCCTCAATATAGCTCTCGGCACGAACCTCCAGATAGATCGCACGGATGATACCGCTGTAGCAGCACCAGCCTGCCATCACGCCAAACGGAACACTGATGTCCTTGACCACAACAGTCAGCTCGTTATTTTCGGTCAGAAGATCGGTAATATCAAAGGATTCATGACAGTAAGGCAGGGTCTTGCCTACCTCGGTGCCATTTACGATCAGAGTACCCTCATAGCTGATACCCTCGGTGCAAAGGAATACGCGCTTATCGGGCTGTGCATTCCAGGTAAAGCTTCTGGTGTATTCCGAAACGCCGCAAAGAGGATATGAGCCGGGAACACGGCGCGTGGTGTATTCTCCACCGGGAACGCGGAATTTCCACATACCGCCAAGATCAAATTTTTGTCTGCAATTCAAAGCTTTCATAATCGAAGTTCCTTTATTCGAATAGTTTTATTGTCTTTCGGCATTCACATGCTTCTTTGCATTTGCATATGCGCCGTACAGAACCTGCTTTCCATCATCGGGTGCAAACCCAATGTTATGCTGCTTTCCGATCTTTCCAAGGATCAACTCGCCGCTGCGGCAAACACTGCCTCCCAGCACGATCACCTCGGGATCAAGCACTGCGCACAATGCATCTATGGCAAATGCAAGCTTCTCGGATGCCTCCCGGAACAGCTCTGCCGCTACAGCCTCTCCGCTACGCGCCGCCTGCTCGATCGTATAACAATCGACATTCTTTCCGGTTCTTGCGGCATATCTGCGCTCGATTCCCGAGCCCGATGCGTACAGCTCCAGACAGTCCGTCCGTCCGCATCCGCATACCAAGCCCTCACCGGGTACCGGCATATGTCCGTAGTCTGCGGCATTTCCGCATCCCATATAGACCTCGTCGTCGATCACGAATCCTCCGCCGATTCCCGTACTGATGCTCATATAGCAATGCGAACGGTATTTCTTGAATTCCGGCAGATTCGCCACGCCCAAAGCACCTGCATCGCAGTCATTCAACAGCACAAAATCCATATCAAAGCGCTTAGAAAACAGCTTTACGATCTCAACGTTCTCCCATCCCATTGTAACCACTCGGATGATCTTCCCTTCGGCTACGCTCAAGGGGCCGGGAGATGCCAGACTACCGATCAATACTCGGTAGTCTGACAGCTTTTCGTGTGCGCATTCATATACGCGCTCCACCAGATCCTCGGCTCCTCGCTCCGGCTCTGTCGGAAAACGCTCATAGAACAGCTCGTTCCCCGCGTCGTCATACAATGCACATGCTGTTTTCGTTCCGCCTATATCTACACAAAAATAAGCGTTCTGTTTCATTTTGCTGCTTCACAAAGTGCAGATGCGGTTCCGTACAGACCGAAGCAGTAGATGTAACGGTCAATAGAATCCTTGATCTTCTTGATCACGTAGAACTCGGGATCGATTCCAAGAGCCGCAATGTTCTTGTTCAGTA
>JAZOPW010000055.1:0-6376 GCA_045655785.1 Eubacteriales bacterium | reverse complement strand
AAGTAAAAGCATCATCAAAAAAGAGAGTACCGTGGTATAATTCTTTTTCAGGGTTGACAGGAGCGTGCCAAGGCGAACAGATGAATCCAATGCGCCGACAAGTGCCAGAGCCATACAGATTCCGCAAAAGGGAACAATGCTTTTGCTGACGATCTGCTCAAGAACCGTCATAAAGACCGAAAGCCCACCCGAAGACGCGACCGCGGCGGTGATATTTCCGCCCATGGCGTAAAGCGCACCCATCAGCGGAACAGACGCCGAGGTAATCGAATTCAATGTAGAGAAATATTGTGTGACACCATCCAGACACCGATAGCTTTGTCCGATCAATGCAAGCGTGATTACAAGCGTTGAGCAAAATGAAAACGCGCGTGCGACCGATTCGTTTCCGAATGAGGTGCGCAGGGTACGAAAGACTGCCGACAGGATCAAAAGACCGCAGACCGATGCAAGGATCCCAACACATTCCCCGATGCGCAGACCGATCAGCGTAAGCAGGGTTTGCAGCAGATAGGTAAAGCTGCTCATTTCGCTTACCGCATTGCCGACCGTGGAGCTGTCGGTGGAAAAGAGCCCTTCGGGAAGCAGCTCGAGAATCTCCTCGGGGATGCTTTCCAAAAAATCAACGTATTCCTCGGGAAGCTCGTCTCCGAATTCGGAGACCTCCTCGGCGAAGGTCGGAAAAAGCAGACCGAACAGAAGCATGGTGAAGCACAGCAGAAAGCAGAATGGCTTTTTTCCTTTTCGTAATTCTGTCATGGTCAAGTCCCCACAGTCAATAGTCCTTTTGCCGCACCAAGGATCTCCTCAATCAGCGGAAGGCACAGCAACAGGATCTCGATCTTTCCAACCAATTCTATTCCGTTTGCGGCAGATGCCTCGCCGCTTTCCCGACACACCTCGGAGCAGACCTGGGTCAGTGTCGCAATTCCAAGCGCCTTGAACAGGATCGCGGCGTAGGGGGAGACACCGCCGACCTCCATCAGGGAACCGAGGTAGTTGATCAGCGGAGTCGCAATCCCAATAGCGGCAGTGCCGAACAGAATGACCACACACAGGCGCACAAGAGGCACGAAATCGGCTTTCCATTGCTTCACGATCACTGCGGTGGCAACCCCGATCAGGGCAAGCATACAAAGCTTCAAAACCGTCATGGCACTATATTCCGAAAACCGACAGGATCAGATCAAACAGCTCGCGTATATGGTCGATCAAAAGCATCAACGCCACGATGATCCCCGCGATCGTAACAAAGGTTGCCTGCTCGTCACGTCCGCTTTTGTTCAGAATTTGCGAGGTGACCGCAACCAAAATTCCAAGTCCTGCGATCTTTACAATCAAAGAGATATCCATTTGTGTTCCTCCGTTGTTTTACCAAAGCAAGATCGCGGTACCAATCGCACAGCAAAGGCAAACCGTAACTCCCATTTTCAGCTTCACAGGCAATTCTACCGCCATTTTATCACGCTGTCGGCGCAGTGAATCTATATAGTAGTCGCAACGCTTTAACTGCTCTTCCTTGTATCCCGCACCCAACTCGCGTACGAGAGAGGCAAGTAACCGACGGCATTCCGCATCGGGGTAGGGGGCGGAATCCTTCCAAAGAACAGCAAGTGTAAGCGGCTCTTTTCCGCTGTATCCGCAGGCATCCAGGAGTGCCTTGTCCGCCGATTTCAGAATCTCATCCAATGGAGTCAAAAAGCAGTCGATCTGTCCGCGTACATAGCCGAGCAGCTCCAGCCAGGCGTCAAGCACCGAAAGCCTTTTCCGTTCAAGCCTGACAATGCCAAACGCCGCCATACCCCCTGCCAACAGGAGCAGGAGACCGCCAAGAATCTTGATCTGTGTCATTCGGTTGATTCCTTTGCGTCCTTCCATGCGTGGATTTTATATTGAAATCTTCCGTTCTCACGGCGCAATTCCACGTAGTGATCAAATACCCTTGCCTGATGAAGCGCACGCAGAGCGGGGCGCGAAAGCAATTCCCCAATATCCCGCGCATGAGCCGACGCAACCAAGGGAACACCGCAATTGGATGCGGAAAGGATGGCACGCGCGTCCTCTGTGCTTCCGATCTCATCGCAGACGATCAGCTGCGCGCCGAGTGAGCGCACCGCGATCTCAATGCCGATCTCCTTCGGATATCCCACCAATGCATCAAGCAACAGATCTCTTCCGTCGAGCGAATAGAAAAGCTCCTCGCGTGTGTCCACCACCACCGTGTGCAGACCGAATGCCGAGGACGCCGCCATCCTTGCGATGGCACGGAGCAATGTGGTTTTTCCCACACCCGGAGGGGCGTAGACCAGTATCCCGTGAAGTCCCTTCTCGTTTTGTATGTAGTGCATAATCGGTGTGGCATCGACACAAAGCCTGTGCGGAATCCGTACGATCAAGCCCGAGATCAGGCTGACGCCCACAACCTGTCGGTTTTCAACCGCGGCTTTTCCGCAGACTCCCACGCGGATCCCGTTCGGAAGAGAAAGATAGCCCTGACAGATGCTCTCGCTGTAGGCATAAAGCGAGCCCCCGCACATACGCTGTAACAGCTCTTGCATTTCGCATTCACTCAAAGTAACATTTGTACGGTAACACCGAGATCCCGAGGTGACGGTAGCATATCGGTCGCTGTGCAGGCGCAGCTCCTCGATAAAGGGAAGCTCCAGACGATTGATTGCATCGCAAAGCTGCGGTGGCAGAAGGTCGGACAGTACGTCGGGGAGAGAGACGGCTTTTCGATTGACGGTGATGACTTGCATGGCTTGTTCCTCGCTTTCTTGGTCGAGTATATGAAAAAAAGTCATCAATTAGAACCTATTTCCGACTTTTGCATATGCTGATAGCAAAAAAGGGAGGATTTTGCTTATGATGCGAAAAACAGACGAGGATGCATATTTTGCGGCATGCAATAGTGCCGAGGGTTTTTTCAGCTTTTATCCCCAATGCTTTGATGCCGCACGGATTCAACACGTGTATGCCGTCAAGGGAGGTCCCGGAACCGGAAAAAGCCGATTCTTGCGTGACGTTGCCCAATACGGGGAGCGTATGGGTTGGCAGAGTGAATACATCTATTGCTCGTCGGATCCCGATTCACTTGACGGTGTGATCCTGGCAGGGGAGAGCGGTTGCATTGCCTTGATGGATGCCACGGCACCGCACGTGTATGAGCCGTCTCACCCCGGGGTACGGGAGGATATTGTCAATTTGGGGGAGTTTTGGGATATTGATCTTCTTGCGGAGCATACGGGCGAGATTGCCGAGCTGAATACCAAAAAATCCGAGGCGTACAGGCAAGCCTACCGCTTTTTGAGCTGCTTGGGAGAGCTGACGCACACTCGGGATGAGCTGGTGGCTCCCTTTGTGCGTCGGGATGCTGTAACGCGATTTGCCGAACGGCTGACACAGGAGCTTCCACGAGGCAACGGATATCGAGTTCAGCCTGCGCTGATCGGATCGGTCGGGATGCAGGGCGTGATCTCCTTCGATACCTATTTTGCGAAGGCAAGCGATATATTTCTGATAGAAGACTGCCGTGGCAGCGCACAGTATCTGATGGCGGCATTGGGCGAGATTGCAGTCAAAAAGAATCTGTCGGTTCGAGTATCTCACGATCCGATTTTGCCCGAAAAGCTTGACGGTATTTTCTTTTGCGATACGCGGACGGCATTTGTTGTGGCTAATGAACGCGAATGTGATGCTCCACATCACAGGGTCTCCATGCGTCGGTTCGTGCAGACGTCGCATATGAAGCGCGTGCGAGGTCTGCTCAACTATACCGAACGGATGCGACGAGCCATGCTTGACGGAGCGACAGAATGCCTTGGGCGAGTCAAGGAGCTTCATTTTTGCGTGGAGCAGATCTATATGTCGGCAATGAATTTTGAGGCAAAGGAGAAATTCACAAAAAAATTCTGTGAACGGCTCTTTCCCTTGCAAAACTGATCCATTTGTGTTACAATATAGAGGAGAACCAACAAAAAGGAAGGAGAAGCGGTGATGAAGGTGGTTTTGTTTACGTTCAATGCCTCATGGGTGCATACCAATCTTGCCTTGCGTTGCTTGCGCGCACCGTTGGAGAGGGCGGGCTTTGAGGTGACGCTGATCGAGCATACTCTGCGTGATCGTACCGCACATGTTTTGGAGAATCTGTATTCGGAGCAGGCTGACATTTACGGCTTTTCCTGCTATATTTGGAATCTGCAAGAGATGCTTGCCATAGGAGAGGCACTTCGCGAGATCCTTCCAAAGGCAAAAATCGTGTTGGGAGGCCCCGAAGTCTCCTTTGCAACCGCGCGCTTTGACCGCATGACCTGGATCGATTCCATCGTTTGCGGCGAGGGCGAGGAGGCTTTCCCAAGACTTTGCGAGCAGATCAGGGACGGCTCTTCCTTTGACCGTATCGTACAGGGCGGCTGTCCCGATGTGATGCGTGAGGAGGGGATTCTTTACCGAGAGGGGGAAGGAAGCGGAGGGATTCTCTATTATGAGTCCTCGCGAGGCTGTCCCTATTCCTGTGCGTACTGCCTTTCCTCGGCAACCCATGGTGTACGTATGAAAAGCGTTGCGCAAACGCTTGCCGATCTTGCTGAGCTTGAGCGACTGCACACCGATTGCAAAATCATCAAATTCGTGGACCGTACCTTTAACGCAAACGTTGCGCGCGCTAACGAGATCTGGCATGCGCTGTTGGATCCCCGATTTACCAAGCATTATCATTTCGAGGTCTGCGCTTCGCTTTTGAATGAGGAGAGCTTTGAAATCCTTTCGCGCTTTCCCAAAGGGAAGATTCAGCTTGAATTCGGTCTGCAAAGCACAAATCCCCAAACGCTTGAGGCAAGCTCGCGACACATTGATCCACAAAAAGTTATATCTGCAGTGCAGAGAATCCATGAAATGGGGAATATCCATGTGCATCTGGATCTGATCGCGGGTCTGCCTTATGAGGACTATACCCGCTTTGCAAAATCCTTTGACGATGCCTACGGCTGCGCGGATCTGCTTCAGCTCGGCTTTTTAAAATTGCTTTACGGCACCGAGCTACGTGAAAAAAAGGAGGAATATGGCTACCGGTGCTTGCCGTATCCGCCCTACACGGTTTTAGAGAGCCGATGGATCAACTATGCGGAAATGCAAAGACTTTCCCATATGGCAGAGGTGCTGGAGCGTTGCTTGGAAAGCGGTCGCTTTTCGCATACGCTGTGGTATCTGACACCGTTCATGACGTCACCGTTTGCCTTTTGGGAGGGACTGACCGATTTTCTTCGCAGAAGGGACTCACGTCCCTTGCAAAAGATCTCACAGCCCGATCTTTTCGGTTATTTCTTGGAATACTCACTGACCTCGGTTGCCAATATGGAGGAAGGACGCCTGCGCGAGATGCTTTGCGCAGATTTTTCACAACACGAAAACAAAAATCCACCTGCTTTTTTAAGAAATTGAATGGGAATTATTCTACGTTTTAAGAAGGTTCTGACAAAAAATCAAAAGAACGGGATCTGTCTGCTGTTACGCAAACGGATCCCGTTTCTATTATTTTGATTCCATATATTCTTCCAATTCGCTTTTGATCACCGACACCTGCGGTCCGTACACTACCTGAATGCCGCCACCCTTGCGGATCACACCTGCGGCACCGCTCTTTTTGAGCAAGCCGTCATTGACGAGTGAGGGATCCTTTACGGTGACACGCAAGCGCGTTGCACAGCAATCCAAGCCCGAAATGTTTTCTTTTCCGCCAAGTCCCTCCAGGATCAAAGCAGACGTTTCATTTTCTACAGGTGTGGAGGAACCCGATGCTTCACCGTTTTTCTTGGCATTGTAATCGGCTCTCGTGTAGAGCTTGGTTTCCTCGGCATCGTCCTCACGTCCGGGGGTCGCATAGTTGAACCTGCGGATCATGAAGCGGAAGAGAAGGAAATAAACGATAAAATAGAAGGCACCAACCAAGGGGATCATCAGCCAATTGGTTTTTGCGTTGCCTTGCAGAACACCGAACAAAAACAGGTCGATCAAGCCGCCCGAGAAGGTCATACCCACACCTACGTTCAGCAAATGCATCAGCATATAAGCAAGCCCTGCCAGGATCGAGTGGATCACGTAGAGGATCGGTGCGACGAACAGGAATGTGAATTCGATCGGCTCTGTGATACCCGTCAACATCGAGGTGAGGGCGGCAGAGAGCAAAAGTCCTCCTGCAACCTTTTTCTTGTGCGTCTTGGCACAGGTGTACATGGCAAGCGCCGCACCCGGAAGTCCAAAGATCATCAGCGGGAATTTACCGCTCATGAATCTGCAGGCAGATACCGAGAATTTGGTGGTGGCAGACGACGCAAGCTCGGCAAAGAAGATATTCTGTGCGCCATATACCATCACACCG
>JAZOPW010000054.1:0-5661 GCA_045655785.1 Eubacteriales bacterium | reverse complement strand
GACGGCGAGGACGGTAAAGACGGCAAAAGCGCCTATGACCTTGCCGTGGAGGACGGATTCCGTGGGTCTCTTCACGAGTGGCTTCTCTCGCTTGCGGTCAAAGGCTCGAACGGCAGCGACGGCGCGCCCGGAAATGACGGTGTCGGTGTAAAGGACGTCAAGGTCAATGCCGACGGATACCTGATCGTAACGCTGACAAACGGCGTGGTATTGAACGCGGGTCAGGTTGGCGGTGACGGATACGTTTCCGACACCCCCGACGAGGATGGCTATTACTCGGTGTATGAGACCGTCATCATGACGGGTGCTGATGCGTTGAATCTGCGCCTGACTCCCGATACCTCCAACGGTGAGATCCTGACCTCGATCTCTAAAGGAACCGAGCTTTTAAGAGTGGGGGACGAGCGCACGGACGAGGGCTTTAGCCGTCTTGTTTATAACGGACAGGTCTGCTACGCGAGGTCAAGGTATTTTGAGATCAAATACGTCTATGACGGGGAGATCCCCGAGATCCATTTACCAGATCACATGGTGCTGACCGAGGGAAAGACGACCTGGTTCATGACCGATCAGATTCTGCTTGACCGTACCGTGGATTTTAAGGTTTGCTATTCCTACTCGGGTTCGGGAGAGAAGTACCATGACGGGGACGATGCGTTTGCCGTTACCCCTGCATGGAAGACCGCGTCGAGTGGGACGCACAAGCCCGAGAATGCGACCCTGACCGTGCGCGTCGAAAAGCGCGTGGACGGCGAGCTTCGCACGATCACCGAAAAGCAGGTTGCGATCACCGTGGTGGCGGAGCAGAAATCGCTTTCACTGACGGGACTCTTCATTGGTGACAGCCGTATCTCCGATGGTACGATCGTGGGGAGCATGGCAAGCACGATGCCTGGGCTTGAGCTGATCGGTACAAAGAAAAGCGGTGCGGGGATCCCGCATGAGGGCAGAGGCGCTTGGAGTGCTGAGCACTATCTCCATGAGGCAACTGTCAAGGTCGGAAATATAGACGTCACGAATGCCTTCTATGACCCAAGCACACAAAAATTCAATTTTACATACTACATGAATACCCATCACAGCGGTAAGAGCTTGGATTTTGTGGTCATCAATCTGGGGGCTAACGATCGGTTTTCCAAGGAATCAACCGACTATATCAACGAAATGGTGGCGTCGATCCGCACCTATTCCGAGGATATTAAGATTCTTGTCATGACCGAATATCTTTCCCCCTCGGACGGCTATTACATTTCGCAAAGCACGGTTTCGGATGTGAATGCATGGCGTAACCGTCAGTTTGATTATTTTTCCTATCTTTCCGAGACCTTTGAGGGTCGGGAGGAGGAAGGCATATACCTGTTGCCCAATTATCTGTCGATCAATGCGTGGAGCGATTG
Organism: Eubacteriales bacterium; assembly: GCA_045655785.1. Lineage (GTDB taxonomy): Bacteria > Bacillota > Clostridia > Oscillospirales > CAG-272 > UMGS1865. The sequence continues at coordinate 4,264 of JAZOPW010000054.1, read as the reverse complement.
GACACGGACAACGGTTAACACCGCGAACGGGGAAGAGGAGCGCGTCAGCGACGTGGTCCATCTCGGCATGGCGGGCTACCGCAAGGAGGCGGAATGCGTGCGCGCATACCTCTATTGGCTGTTTGGTGTACAGCCGTAAAAGCAAAGAAAGGACAAGGACTGAATGAAAAAGAATTTAAAAGGCTGTGTAGAGCTGTTTGAGGCAGACGAGGCACAGATCCTGTTGGATATGAATCAGTATGACATGATCGAGCGTGCAGGCATGACGCCTGATCTGCGGCATAAAAAGAGCGCACATATGACCGCCGCGTGGCGTTTTGCCGATACCTCTCGCGTTTGCGTGCGTCTTGGTGGCGGAGACCTTACGGGCTTCCGTTTTCTGACCTTTTCGGCATTCTCTGTAGGCGGTGTGGGCGGCTCGTTCAGCCTGATGCTTGACAGCAGCAGTGAGGGAGACGGGAAAAACGGATACGAGATCACACTTCCCATCATACGTGACGGTTGGAATGCTTACCGCGTGGAATTGCCCTTTATGCGTGCCGTGGGCGACCCTCAGGGCTGGGATCGGATCGGCAGCATCTGCTTTGACTGTGTGGCAGGCGGACAGGCAAACGCGGCGGATACCGTGCTTTATCTGGATAATCTTTATGTTTGGGAGACCTTTGCTCCGCCGCTTTATGCGTCGATCCCCGAGCTGAAGGGGGCGGCGGCGTTCTCCCGTACCGGAAATTTTTCGATCGTTGACCGTAAAAAGATCGCGAATACCCCCGACGGTGCCGAGGCAAAGCCCTTTGAGCGCGACGGCGTGCTGTGGTTGCCCATGGCTCCTGTCGCGGCAGGCATCGCGCGCTCGGCGGTGGTGGATAACCGTACTTTTACGCTGTCCTTTACCTATCGCAGAAAGAAATATTTCTTCTCGGCGGAAAGCGACCGCATGACCGTGGGAGACGAGGAGGTCTCACTCGGATTTTATCCTGCCGTGTTGGGAGGAACCCTCTTTTTCCCTGCTGATTTTGTTCGTACCTTTTTCCATTGGCGTCAGATGTTTGTCGATCCCACGGGGCTTGTGGTGCTTTCCAACCGCAAGAACGTCTTTGAGAGCGGTCGCGACGCCGCCCTGATCTGGCAGTTGGTTGCCGACTGTACCTTTTTGCACCCGAATGCCGAGCGGATCTTAAACGATCTTCACCGCAGATTCCCCAACCCCGGAAGAGGCAGATTGCTGGCTTCTTTTGACGAATTGATGCAATTGAGACGCGATGCCAAGACCGACACGGCGTTGAAGGGCTATGTGGATGCTCTGAAGACCCGATACGGGGTCAAATCTCCGATCTTTGCAGAGACCCCTCTTGACGGTGAGATCACCGGGGAGGCACTTGCCGATTCGGCGGAGCGTGTTCTGTCCTTTGCGATTCTTTACCGTGTCACGGGAGACAAGCAATATGCCGAGCGTACGGCATTGGAGTGTGAGGCACTTGCGGCACTGTCGGATTGGAGTGCGGGCGGATCGATGGAGTCGATCGGCGCGGTCTCCTTCGGTGTGGCGGTCGGATACGATTGGTGTCACCACGTCTGGAGCGAGGGCAGAAAGGCTCTGATCGAGCGTGCCATGCTTCGCAACGGAATGCGCCCGGGAATCGACGCGTATGACGGTAAATTGCGTACCTGGCGTGCAGGAGGTGTCAGCGGAGCCGTGATCAATGCGGGTATGCTAGCCATGGCACTGGGACTTGCAGATATTTATCCGCAGTCCGCAAGAAAGCTTTTGGATCGTATTTTGGACAATGCCGAGCCCGGCTTTGCCGCCTATGCGCCTGACGGAGGCTGCTCCGAGAGCCTGCGTGCTTGGGAAAAGAGCTGTCGCGGACTTACCCTGATTGTCGCCATGCTGCAAACGGCTTGCGGAAACGATTACGGACTTTCCTCGGCTCCCGGTTTTGCTTTCACTGCATATTTCCCCCTTTATACCGAAACGGCAAACGGTGCGTGGAATTATCACAATGCCACGGCAGACGCGGTCGATACCTCGCTTGCCTTCTGGTTCTCGCGCCGCACAGCGGATCCCGTACCCGCGTGGATGCGCCGTCAACAGCTGTTGTCGGGCAAAAAAGAGGTACACCCCTTTGATATTTTGTTCTATACACCCGTCAATGACGCCATGGTGCCTTCCTTGCCGCTGGACGCGGTCTATCGCAAGGCAGGACTTGCCGTGATGCGCTCCGGCTGGGATCGCAATGCCAATTTTGTCGGCTTACACGGCGGACGCAACAGCGAGCCGAACGCCGATCTCGATGCGGGCAGTGTCCTGTTAGAGATGGATGGCGAGCGCTTCTTCGTCGAGACGGGAGGAGAGGAAGCACTTCCGATCCTGATCCGTCGTCGTGCGGCAGGGCAGAATACCCTGACCGTCGATCCTGCGGATGAGCAGGCTCCCGACCAGAATCCCGATGCGATCGCACGGCTGACCGAGATGCGCTCTGCGCCCGAAAGAGCCTATGCCGTAGTGGATATGACCTCTACCAATGACGCGATCCTGCGCGGCAAGCGCGGCGTGATGCTGACCGAGCAAAGAAGCGTTGCGGTGATTCAGGATGAGCTGACGCTGTCGCATCCTGCAAAGGTCGTCTGGAATGCTTGGACACGTGCCGAGGTCAAACTGAATGCAAGCGGACGCGTGGCAAGATTGACGCAGAACGGAAAGACCATGGTCTGCCGCCTGTGCGGTGTGGGGCATCCCGCGCGCTTTGAGGCAAAGACCTTTGAGAATTCGGATCTGACGGTTCTTACAGTATGCGCAGAGAACAAGGAAAAGCTTCGCATTGCGGTGGTCTGCCGCATGCTGGAGGAAGGTAAGTCGGCATCCGAAAAGGTTTACGATGTCGTTCCGATGAGCAAATGGAGCGAGATCGAGTGATCGGGATCACTTCCTATAAATAAAAAGGCAGCGCAGATGCTTTGACATTTGCGCTGTCTTTTTGATGTAGTCATTGATTTGTTTATTGTAAGGGATTTTTGCGAATGAACAGAACACCGAGGGTATTTCTTCCGCAATGGGAGGAGATGGTGCAGCCCGCGCGGGTCAGAAAGACCTCACGGAAGGGCGCAAGCTCCTTTACAAGCTCCACACACTCGCGGCAAAGCTCCTCGTCGCATCCCGCGTGTGTGACAAAAATATGAGACAGGTCGATGTCGGATGCGTCACCGATCTGATCCTTGATGTAGGATTTGATCACGGATTGGAATTTTCCGCGATATTTTTTCGCAACTCCCATTTTGCCGTTGCGTACCACAATGCAGGGCTTCAGCTGCAGCAGATTCGCGCCGAAAGCCGCCACTGCCGAGCATCTGCCGCCCTTGTGCAGAAATTCCAGACTGTCAATCACAAAGGATGCGTCTACACGGTCGGCAAGCGTGTTGCAGGCCTTCACGATCTCGTCGGCAGGCTTGCCTTCCATTGCCATTTCGGCGGCACTTACCACCAACAGACCGCCGCCTGTGGAAAGATTTTTGGTGTCGATGACATATACGTTTTCAAAATCATCTGCCGCGACGCAGGCATTCTGATAGGTTGAGGACATTTGTGAGCTGATGGTAAAGAAGATCAGCGTCTCGCCGTTTGCAGTATGCTTTTTGAAGAAATCGGAAAAGTCCCCGATGCTGATTGCCGAGGTCTTGGGCAGCTCCTTCTTTTCTTCATAGTTTTGGTATATAAAATCGGGATCAATGTCCACGCCATCCGTATAGGTTTTTTCTCCGAGAGTTACACCGAGGGGAAGAATCTGCACCTGATAACGGGCGATCAATTCAGGACTCAGGTCACAGGTGCTGTCACTTGCGATGATGATCTTTTCTTTCATAAAAAACTCCTTTTTGGATTTTTTGCTTCAATTTTTCCTAATTATAGCATATAAATATTAACGATTGTTTAAGTTTTTCATTTTATTTTTTAAAAGCGAGTTTTTTGTTTCTGATTTTCATCTGAATAAAAAAATAAAAGAGGAATAAAATTTTCGAAAAAAGATTGAAAAAAGGTATTGACAAGAATCAAAAGCTGTGGTATAATATCGAAGTCGATGAGGGACACCGAGATTTTTAAAATCCTGGAGAAAAAATTTGAAAAAAATTTCAAAAACCTCTTGACAAAGCCTGCGATTTGTGATATAATAAACGAGTCGTCGGTAAAGACACGATTATGGGAGCATAGCTCAGCTGGGAGAGCATCTGCCTTACAAGCAGAGGGTCATAGGTTCGAGCCCTATTGTTC
>JAZOPW010000053.1:0-3694 GCA_045655785.1 Eubacteriales bacterium | reverse complement strand
CATCGTCACAAAATACGAAATGAAATATAACGAATATGTGCTTTCTTGGATCGGCTCAGCATCCTCCAATGAAGGTATTATCACCGTATATATTGACGTTAATGGCAACGTGACCTTGCCTCATCCGAGTAACAATCAGTATGCAATAGACGGAACGAAAATAGCCGCGAGCGTTAATTGTCGTCTGACCACGGCACTTGAAGCGGTAACGGGTAAGGTGATGGCAAACGGAGGTCGCTTGTATGACGGATATTGGACGGATATCAAATCGACAACCAACCTATCGGTGGTCGATGAAAATGGAACAGGTGTCTCCTCCGTCACCGTAGATCAGTATTTACAAGCGGTGCAGATTACAGCAGCAAAGTACGCTCTGGATGAAGTGGGGGCGGAAAACATTTTGAATGCCTATACCAATTTCTGCTACACTCTTGCAGGCAAAACGAACGGAAGTAAACAGCTTGAAGCAGACCTTCGCCCGTTGGGTAGGTATTACACGATGCTCTCTATGTATTACAATTTCTATGCCGAAGCCGAGCAAGACATTCAGATTACTCGCGCTTGGATCGGCTCGCTCTTGATTGAGTATTCAGGACTTGCAACGCTTGCCCATACATTCACGCCTTCGGCAGCTTCCAATATGGTAACCAATGCTTACAATGCGGCAGTTGATGAGTTAAATACGAATACAGGTGAAGAAGAAGCTTTGTACTGTTATGTGGTTGGAAAAAAATTGACCGTTTTGAGCGGCACTATAGGTGTAAAAAAATGGGATGATGTGAATGGCGATTATCTCGCCAGAGGGTTTGAGATGAGCGACGGTTCATGGTGGAAACACGGACTTCCGACCTCAAGAACATTCATGTCCGCAAAAAACATTCAAGTGATGAAAATGCGCTACGAGATACTAAAAAGTGCAGGCGTTACAAGTGCATCGACATTTGCCGCGTATCTTGTAAGCTTAAATGTTTTGGATGCGTCCGCTTTAACGGCGAACGGAGGCGATTTATCAAAGTCATACGTCATAACCGATAATTTACGAGTGGAAAGCTACAGTGCAAACTGTGAAGTGGCTTTGCCGATAATTCGCGACGATGGTGAATGGTACAAGCTTGGAGATGTGTGTAAGATTGGAGATTGGAAAAAGTTGGATCGAGAGTGTTTTTCTTCTCTTTACCGAACAAAAGTAGACGCTGTGGATCTGACAGGAAAAGAACATTCTTCGCTCACTATAAGCACAATTGCGAGTTACTGGGAATGGTTTTTGTTTAGTGAAAATGAATCCTACTTTTTTGAGGAACGGCTGTCGGGTTCTTTTTACGCTTTCGTTCTTGAGTAAAAACTAAAACCGTATATGCTTATCAATGAAAAAGATATTATTATTGTTTTTATGCTTTTTATTGCTTTTGACCTCGTGCAGTAGATATGATATTCCTCAAGATGTGGATACACAGAATCCTTATGATACGAATACGGAACAGACACAAAATCCGACTGATGAGAAGGACTATGATGACGGCACGTACACCTTGATGATCTATATGTGCGGCAGCAACCTTGAAAGCAGGTCGGGATCGGCAACAAAAAACATTGCCGAGATGCTGACGGCAGAAATGCCCGAAAACACCAAGGTCATCATTCAGACGGGCGGCGCGAAGAAATGGCGTAATTACGGCATATCGGCAAGCCACAGCAGCCGTTATGAACTAAAGAACGGCGAGCTTGCGCTGATCGAACAGAATCCGAATACCAATATGGGGCTTTCCTCATCCCTTGAAGCGTTTTTGCTTTGGGGTGAGGAAAACTACCCTGCCGAGCATCGAAGCGTTATCTTTTGGGATCACGGCGGCGGAAGTATGAAGGGCGTTTGCAATGACGAGCAGTTCTATAACGACTCGCTGACATTGCCCGAAATGCAATCCGCTTTTGCCTCATTATATGAGAAAAGCGGAAGAAAATACGAATTTGTCGGTTTTGATGCTTGCCTTATGGCAACCTACGATATGGCTTGTGTTCTTGAACCTTACGCCAACTATATGATTGCCTCCGAGGAATTAGAGCCGTCAAGCGGATGGGATTACAAAACGCTCATATCGCGCTTGGGCGCAGACAGCTTTTACACAGACGTGCTGAACGCCTACGCCGAAAAGCAGTCCGCAAAGGCGACCTACACGCTGTCGGCTATTGACCTTTCCAAGATGGTAAAAGCGGACGACGTGGTTGCCGTGATTACACAGCAAATACACTATAATGTGGGATGCGTTGGTAAAGCCTTGTCCGAGGGCAAGGAGTTTGGCTCAAAAGGCGCAGGCGGTAGCGGCAGTAACCTTTTTGACCTCGGCTTGATGGCGGAAACCTTTGGAATTGAGTACGATTTTGACGGCTTTATTACAAACGTCAACGGCTCGGCTCACGAGGACGCAACGGGAATGAGCCTCTATTTCCCAACCGAGCAAGAGAAGCTGATCGAGGAATACCGCGCTATCTGCCAAAATGAACTCTATATGCAATTCTTGGTCGATTACTTCAATTATAGACCGTTAGATCCGATTGTGTTTGATAATAGCGGATACAATAACAACGGTTGTCTGTCCTTTACTCTGACGGAGTTTTCTCAAAAATACGTGCAATCGGTTGGCTACGAGCTACATAGCTTTGCAGGCAGCGAGGAAACGCAAAAGCTCTATTGTGTAGGCACGGATAACGATATATCCTACGAAAACGGCGTTTATACCGTTAACTTTGAAGGAAATTGGATTTTCGTGAACGATATTCTTCTTCATACGAACATATATGAAGTGAAGGAATCACACGCAGTTTTCTCGGCTATCGTGAAAATAGACGGTGAAATTTGCCAACTCCTATTCACCTATTTCAAGCCAACGCAAACCATCACGGTTGAGGGATATGTGATAGAGGGCGACCTCACCTCCCGTGTACACGAATTGACCGAGGGAACGGAAATTACGGTTATATACGAAGATCCCGTCCCCGAAGATGGTCAACTCTACTACGAGGAAGGAACGCTGATATGGGGCGAGGACGTGGAATTTTCCATAAAAAAGGTTGACGTGGGATATTATCAGTACATCCCGTATGTCATTGATATTTACGGAAACGTTCACCATGGAATGACCGCTATTGTTTATTTCGATGGAGAGAAAAGTATAATGGATGATATATCCGCAGGATAAGATAAAGCGGTGGGCTGAAAAGCCTGCCGCTTTTTGTCGAAAAATCCTGTACGATTTTCCCGACATTATCAATAATCATTATTGACAAGCGATGAAAATATGTTATAATAAACGAGCAAAATAACAATCGGGAGAAGTCAATTCAATATCTTCCTTGGAATCAATGTGGCTGTACTTTTTTAGCCAGTAATATAGCGTACTGCGGGGAATGCCTTTCTCTTCGCATATTTGTTTTGCAGGAATTCCATTTGCATAGCTATAACAGCATTCTTGAATAATTATTGGATCATATTCCAGAGATTTCATTTTTTATTTTCCTCTCAATTTTAATTTTGATGTTATATATTATATCAAAATATTATGAATTGATTAGAGAAAAGGCACTTATCAACTAAGATAAAAAAGTATGGTTTTGAGCAAAAAAGTTATGTCATCTATTTCGGTCATTTGGGATTTTCAAAAAAATAAGAAAAAATAGAAAAATAATCATAAAAAAGGGG
>JAZOPW010000052.1:0-4476 GCA_045655785.1 Eubacteriales bacterium | reverse complement strand
ACTTCGGTAACATTTTCGCGGCATATCTTGCTAAAAAAATGGGTCTCCCGATCGGACATATGGTATGCGCATCTAACACCAACAATATTCTGACCGACTTTTTGCGCACGGGTACCTACGATCGCAACCGCGATTTCTATCTGACCATGTCTCCTTCTATGGATATTTTGATCTCGAGCAATCTGGAGCGTCTGCTCTATTTTACCGCAGGCAGTGAAAAGACGGCTGAATATATGAATGCGCTCAAGAAAAACGGTTGCTATACCGTCTCGCCCGAGATTCTTGCGGAAATTCGCAAAAACTTCAGCGGATACTTTACCGACGAGGCGCAGACCGCCGAAACCATTCGCACTACCTATGAAAAATACGGCTATCTTGCCGACACGCACACCGCAGTTGCCATTCACGCGGCAGAGGAATATGTACGCGAGACAAATGATTGCCGCCCGATGGTCATCGACTCCACCGCAAGCCCCTACAAGTTTGCGAACAATGTTTACCGCGCCGTGACGGGAAAGGATGCCGACACCGAATTGCAAGCTTTGGATCAGCTTTCCGACGCTACCCATACCGAAATCCCCTATCCTTTGGCAGGTCTTGCAACACGCAAGGTGAATTTTGAACAGGTCGTCGATCGCGATCAAATGGCAGAGGCTGTTTTGGAGTATCTCGACTAAATACAAGAAAGGAGAAAGGCAATGGCTTTTCTGGAATTACACTTTTATGCAGATTCATTAGGCTGCGACACAACCGTGAACGTACTCCTGCCAGAAGCGAGAAAAGGCAGAGGTCCTTACGTCCCCGGCTCCACATACAAAACGCTATATCTGTTGCACGGGCTTTCCGACGACCACACGGCGTGGATGCGGAAATCCTCTATCGAGCGGTATGCGGCAGATTACGGAATCGCCGTAGTCATGCCGAACGTAAACCGCAGCTGGTATACCGATACCGCCTATAACGCAAACTATTTTACCTTTCTTACCAAAGAGCTCCCCACCGTTTGCCACCGTTATTTCAAAAATATGAGCGAAAAACGCGAGGATAATCTGATCGCGGGACTTTCGATGGGCGGTTATGGGGCTGTGAAATCGGCTCTCCTTTGCCCTGAGGTGTTCGGCGCCTGTGCGTCGCTTTCAGGTGCTCTTGACATTACCAGACGAAACCTTGTGTATAATCTTGAAGAATGGAGGTCGATCTTCGGTTTTGATCTTCAAAGTGCTGACGAATTGACCGATAGTAAACACGATTTGTTTGCGATCGCAAAAAGAAACCGCGAGAAAGGTGTTCCAATGCCCGATCTTTATCTTTGGTGCGGAACAGAGGACACCTTAATTACGGTGAACCGTGACTTTTCTAAGCATCTGCATGGGCTTGACATCAAGCATCAATATGAGGAATCCGATGGCGATCACTCATGGAAATGGTGGGATCTTCATATCCAAAGTGCTTTGCGGTATTTTTTTAACAAAGAGAATCTACCTTATTAAGTAAGGCATACAAAAAAAGGCTTCCCCTCGAGGGGAAGGTGCCGAGGAACGAGGCGGATGAGGTGTAATCATCAAAGATACTACAAAAGCAGAAAAATCTTTGCTTTTCACACCTCATCAGTCACCTACGGTGACAGCTTCCCCTCAAGGGGAAGCCTTCTGAAAATTCTCGCCTACGCCTGTTGTTCTTGATGAAACAGCCAATTCTGCAAAGAAGAAACAGATCAGCTTTCCTTCGGCTTGAAGGTTGCGCAAAGGGTGTCTCCGGAGGTGTCCGCATTGCGGGGGCCTACAGAAATCTCATTTGCGGTACAGCAGGTCTCCTGATCGTGATAATAGCAGTTCTGCACGTTGCATTTGATGCCCTTGATATGCTTGCATCCGCAAGACATTTCGTGAGTACGTTCTTCCATGGTTCTTTGATCCTTTCTGAATAATCAGGTATCGCTTTTGGTTTGGAAAGATCACTCTTTCACATTGATTATTTTATCCTTGAAACGTTTAAACTATACGCAAAAGGAGGTTGTCAACCATGTCACTTTTTGTAATGGCTGATCTTCACCTTTCAAGCAACGGCTCAAAATCGATGGAGGTTTTTGGCCCGCGCTGGAAGGATTATATGAATAAGATCCAAAAAAATTGGAAAGCCGTTGTCAATGACGAGGACACGGTGATCTTGCCGGGCGATATTTCTTGGGGTTTGAAGCCTGAGGATGCGGTTGATGATCTGCTTTTTTTGGATGCCTTGCCGGGTCAAAAGCTGATCGGAAAAGGAAATCATGATTTTTGGTGGGCAACCGCCGCAAAAATGAATGCGATGATGGAAAAGCATCAGATCACATCGATTCGTATGCTCTACAATAATGCCTATCTGATAGAGGATTGCATTGTTTGCGGAACACGCGGATGGTTCGTGGAAGAAAATCAGCAGCATGCCGTTGGAACGGTTGACTATTTGCGCATTGTCAATCGAGAAGTGATCCGTTTGAGATTGAGCTTGGATGAGGCGGTAAGGCTGAAAAATGAAAGCGGACGTAATCTTCCCATTCTCGTCTTTCTTCATTTTCCACCTGTTTGGAACGGCTTTGTTTGCCGTGAGATTGTGGACGTGTTACACGAGTATGAGATCAAAACCTGCTATTTCGGACATATCCACGGTGCTTATTATGCACCGCGCAGCTCCTTTTTTGAAGACATTGAGTTTGTTTTGTGTGCCGCAGATGCCCTGCATTTCGCTCCCATGCCGATTTATGCCACAGATTTTTGAATTATTCCATTTTATTTTTGCAAAAACTATTGACAAATCACGTAAAAAATTATAAAATATAATGTATGTAAAAATTTACTTTCTTTTAGTTCTGGAGGACAATTAAAAATGAGTTTGATCAAATCCGAAAAAACCGAAAAAAGCGTATATACGTTGGAATTCTCGGTTGACAAAGAAACATTCAGCAAAGCCGTTTCCAACGCATACCGCAAGCAGGTCGGTAAAATTACCGTTCCCGGCTTCCGCAAGGGCAAGGCTCCTCGCTCCGTCATTGAGAAAATGTACGGAAAGGGATTTTTCTACGAAGATGCCATCAATGAGGTCCTGCCGGACGCTTTTGATGCCGCATTGAAGGAATCCAAGCTTGACATGGTCGGTCAGCCCGAATTTGATATTGTTTCGATCGACGAAAATGAGGGTGTTGTGCTGTCTGCAAAGGTTGCTGTAAAGCCCACCGCTAAAATTGACGGTTACTTTGGAATCGAAGCCGAAAAGAAGGTCGCTGAGGTGACCGACGAGGAGCTGGATGCTGAAATCAACACCATCCGCGAGCGCAATTCCAGAGAAATTGAGGTTACCGACGGCGAGTCTCAGATGGGTGATGTTTGCACCATCGATTATGAAGGCTTTGTTGACGGTGTTCCCTTTGAAGGCGGAAAGGGCTCCGATTATCCCTTGAAGCTCGGCTCCGGCAACTTCATTCCCGGATTTGAGGAGCAGGTTGCAGGACATAAGATCGACGAGGAGTTCGACGTAAACGTTACCTTCCCCGAAGAGTACCACGCAAAAGAACTTGCAGGCAAGGCAGCAGTATTCAAGACTGTGATCCACAAGATCAAGCACATTGAGCTTCCCGAGCTTGATGACGATTTTGCAAAAGATGTTTCCGAATTTGATACAATGGATGAATATCGCGCCGATGTAAAGGCAAAAATTGCAAAGAGACATGAGGATGAGGCTGACCGTCAGTTTGAAGACGCGATCCTTGACACTCTGATCGAAAAGCTGAAAGCCGATATTCCGGAGCAGATGTATGTTGCAGAGACCGAGAACTTTGTTCGCGATTATGACAACCGTCTGCGTATGCAGGGTCTGGATCTGAAGACCTATTTCCAATACACCGGCATGAACCTGGATACTCTGCGCGAACAGCTCCGTCCGCAGGCAGAAAAGCAGGTTAAGCTCAGACTTGCATTGGAAACCATTGCAAAGAAGGAAAAGATCAAGGTTACCAAGGCAGACATCGAGGAAGAAATCAAGCGGATCGCAGATGCATACAAAATGGAAGTCGATAAGGTTCGCGAGATGGTTCCCGCAGATTCCGTTGCTGAAGATATGAAGGTTAAGAAGGCAATGGATCTTGTAAAAGAGAACGCCATCGCAAAATAAAAACTGTTTTATGAACCGGAAGTCGCAATCAGCTATTTCCGGTTCAAAATTCTATATGAAAGAGGTATGATAAAATGTTTGATTACAAAGAACTGACGAAGAACGCATTGGTTCCCATGGTCGTGGAGCAAACCAACCGCGGTGAGCGCTCTTATGACATTTTCTCACGTCTGCTCAATGATCGCATCATTTTTCTCTCCGACGAAGTAAACGATGCAACAGCGTCTCTTGTTGTTGCGCAAATGCTCTTTCTTGAAGCGCAGGATCCCGACAAGGACATTTCCTTCTATATCAACTCACCCGGCGGATCGGTAACCGCAGGCATGGCTA
>JAZOPW010000051.1:0-6254 GCA_045655785.1 Eubacteriales bacterium | reverse complement strand
GGTGGTATCCATCAAGCCTGTTCCCATCAGCACCTTGGCGCGAATGCGGGGAGCCAAGAACTGAATGTCGATGTAGCCCAGCTTTTCAAAGATCTCATTTTCTCTTTCGTGTCTGGGGTCAAAGTGACGGAAGTAGTAGCGCAAGCCCTCATATGCGCCCTTATCCAGATCCATTTCCCACACGCGGCGGTAGTCGGAAAGGTAGGGATAGACGGGAGCGCAAAGCTTGATCGACGGTACCAATGCGGCACAGGCAACGGTCAGCGCACCGCCCTGAGAGCCACCGCAAGCGGCAACACGGGTCTCGTCAACGTAATCCAACGACATGACCACTCGTGCAAGCATGGCAGTGTCCAGGAAGAGATCGCGACAAAGCAGATCCTCGGGATTGCCGTCCAGACCTCTGGAAAAGGGAGTGGAGAAGGTCGTGCCTGCAATGCCGCCAACGTCCTCGGATTTACCGCCCTGTCCGCGGCTGTCAAGCGCGGCTATGCAATATCCTTGTGAGACGTAGGCGAGGAGAGACTGCCAATGTCCGCTGTCTCCCGACAGTCCGTGGAATTTCAGTACCGCGGGGATCTTGCCGTCAATCTGCTTCGGACGTGCGAATTTTGCATAGACGGTTGCACCCTTGGTGGATTTGAAGCGAAGTTCAAAGCAATCAGCAAACTTGGACGCCAAGGGATAGGGTGTGAATTCGGCTTGTGGATCAATGCTGTTCATCTCGGCAAGGGACTTGTCCCAAAATTCATCAAAATCGGCGGGACGGGGATTGATTCCTTGATAAACGCGCAGCTTTTCCAGCGACATATCAATGGTTGGCATATCAAATTACCTCCAAAGTAAAATAAAAATGATTTTTAAAGAAAAGATATAATTATAATGTTTTTTCTAAAGGTCAGACCTCGTAGTCGAACGAAAGTCTTTGCGCCATGACAGGACGAACCAGCCCATTGGCGATCTCTTGATGCAGGGGGTGCTTTTGATAAAAATCGAGTGCTGCCGCATCGACAAAAGCCGAGTCCATCATGACGTCTCCCGAGGATACGGGGAGACACTCGGTCAGAATATGCATTTCCAAAAGTCCGTCGATCTTTCCGACCAAGCCGTCAAGTGCATTTTTGATTTCTGACGCTGTTTGTGCCTTGTTTTCCAGGTCGTCTCGGAATTTCCAAACGATCATGTGCTTTACCATATGATTTCTCCTTTTTGCGTCGCCGTACTGTGTTGGCGACTGCTTGTAAAAGTATAACACAGCCCGTGAGGTTTGTCAATTGTTTTGGGTGATTTTCTGATAATTTGCTTGAAGCGGTTATTCCTTTCGCTTGCGCCGAAACAGGTGAATGATTGCCTGTATCAGGGTTCGTGGGATCCAATAGATCTCGGCTACCATGCCGATGATAAAAAGCCACATTGCAGTGTTGGAGACGGGATTGCTTTGGAAGTCGCTGTCTCCTGCGATGTCGGCAGCAATTCCCGCAACAATGACCATGGCAAGCATGACAAGCAGATGGATCCATGTGATGTTAAATACCGCCTTCAGGCTTAACTTCTTTTTCTTTTTTTGTGTGGATTGCCCCGGAACAGGTTGAGCAGGTAAAGCGGTGGTTGCTTTGGGTTTCATCAATTCATCGATGGTGCGGAACAGATCCAGATAAAAGGTTTTTTTCTGTGCGTCCAATGCTTGCAGATGACGCAATGGACGGGGAAGATCGTCGGGAGAAATGCCGTCATAAGCAATCAACAACGAGTTCTTATCTTTTTCACCGCGTTCTATTTTGCGCAAATAACGTGTCCATTCGTTTGAGATCCACGTAGAGGTGAAATATTCCGTGCGGCTTCCGTACAGGATCATGACCTTTGCCTTATCCAAGGCGTTGAAGATGTAGGCATCGTACTGTTTGCCTGCATACATACGCATGGATACGGGACTGAAAAATACCTTGTAGCCTCTTTCGGTCAGCGCGGTATAGAGGTTTTGCATTTCTCTGCAATCCTCGGTTTCATTTCCAAGGTCGTCTGTCGCTTTGAAGCTGATGAAAATATCGTAGGAATATCGAGATGCCTCTTGTCTCCATTCACGACAGACCTCGGAGATCCTTTCTGCCTGTTCCGTGTAGTAGGCTTTTGTTTGCGGCTCGGCAAGCGAGACGGCTTTTTGAAAGTAAGGATCCTTCCGAAAGTCCACGTAGGTGCTTTGATAGCAGGACGGCACACTTTTTCCGTCTGAGTCGATCTCATATTGAATACCGTATTTTGACAGTACAAAGCCCCAATATCCAAGGCTGTTTTGCGGATATTTTTTGATGATGTCCGCGTACAGATCCTCTGCTATATCAAAGGAATTTAGGCGAAGCGCTTGAGCGGCATGATAGAGAAGAGTCAATTCTTCTCCTGAAAATTCCTCTGCCTTATAGGCACCGCACGCAGGGCAAAGCCATTTTCCGTTTCGATATTCATAGTTTGCACCGCAGATGTTGCAAACATTGACAGAGGGGCTTTTTTGTGTAGGGGTACCGTTTAAATCAGTGATGTTTTGCATCATATTCCAGCTTTCTGTTAAGGTGTTGTTATTATTATAATGTATTTTCCAAGAAATTGCAATACAATTGATAAAAAAGACATTATTTTGATTGAAAACGAATGTTAACTTGCTTTTGTCCGCCATTTACGGTTGATGAACTGTGATTTTCTCGGTGGTTGTCTGCTTTCGGTATTTCAGAGGGGAGATGCCGTAGCAACGCTTAAATACCGTGCAAAAGTAATTTCGCGATGAAAAGCCCGTGGCGTGTGAGATCTCTTCTACCGAGCGGTTGGTCGCGCGCAACCAGCGGCAGGCAAGCTTCAGCTTTTCCTCCAGAATCACCGTGTGGAGCGGTTTTCCGATCTCGTCTTTGAAGATCGTTGCCAAATAGAAGGGATGGTATCCGAATACGGCGGCAACATCGCGGTTGTCTGTCAGCTCCGCCGCGTTGCTTTTGACGTAGCACAGAACATCGTCGCACAGCTGTTGTGTAGCGGTGCGCGCACGATTTTGCAGGGACAAGATCGAAACCAAGAGTCGTTTCAAAAGAGCAGAGCAAAGCGCGTCATAAAATTCGCCGCCCCTGACAAAGCACTCTACCACCTCCAACACGTCCGATTTGAGGTTTTCATCGACAGGGAGGATCAACGGTTCTTCAAAGCCCGTGACCCTTGTATGGTCGAATTGCTTTTGGGGATCATAGAATTCAACAGGCGGCGGGGGGATCGGATGCTTGCGGTCGGCAGATTGACGTGTCATATCGAAATTGAGGACCGCGACCTTCATTTTGCCGACAAAATAGTACTCCTCCTTGGGCGCAAAGCAAAGAAGCATATTTTCGCGAAGCTCGAACTTGCTCCCGTTGAGAAAAATATATCCTTTTCCGTGCAGGATCAGAAACAGTCTGTAGTCATACGCCGCGCGCGGAGAGCTACCCTCCAATACGGCAGGCTGGATCATTGCGGCACGTAAAAAAGGATTGCATTCACAAATGTTCATAAAATCCTCTTTGATAATCATACTTTTTTCTTTGATTTTTGTCTTGTATGAGATTTTGGTTGATGTTATAATAAAGTATATCATATTGATTTTGATATGTCAACCGATTTGGAGGGATTCAGAATGAATTTTGATTTTTGTGCTTATGATGAACAAGGAAGAAAATACATATTTGAACAGCAGACTTGCGGAAACAGCATTTTATTAACTTTGAAAAAAGAACTTTTTGAGCATGTCGGTCGGCTCGATGCGCTGGGGGACTTTACCGAGGCGCGTGTGGGCGAGGAGGGATACTATCTGATTCCGCGTAACATCAAGCATCGAGGAGATGTGCAGACCTTCTTTTGTGAGCGCGAGGACACTGAATACACGATGTTCCTTCCCATCATGGGATTTTGCGGCTTGAAGCGATCCGATGCCTGCTATCTGATCCGTGTCGAGCGAACCTACAATTTTGCTTTTCGAACCGAGGTCAGGGACGGTGTATATCGCTTGTCGATTGTTTACAATTTCGGTGCTCTTACAGAGGGGGCTCCTGTTCCCGATTTCGTGACCGATGATATTCGGATCGAGATTCTGTCACTCGGTGCCGAGGCGTGTTACAACACGATGGCACAAGCCGAGAGAAATCTGCGCCTGGCACGGGATGAGATCACCCTGCTTTCTGAAAAATGTAAACGTGCTCCCGTGGAATACGCCCGTAAATATCCGCTTGTTCGTATTCGGATGGGGTGGAAGCCGAGTCCTTCACCCATAGAACACCAAACGCTCGAAAATGAGCCTGAGATGCACGTTGCATGTAGCTTCGAGCGCGTTTGTGAGATTGCAGATGAACTGAAGCGACAGGGGGTTGAAGGCGCGGAGCTGCAGCTTGTCGGCTGGAATATCCGCGGTCATGACGGCAGATTTCCGCAGATTTTTCCTGCCGAGGAGAGCCTTGGCGGAAACGAGGGCTTGTGTAAGACGATCGCGTACGTCAAATCTCTCGGATACAGGATCTCCACGCATACCAACACGATGGATGCCTATGAGATCGCCGATTGCTTTGATTGGGGCGAGATCGCTGTGACGCAAGACGGAGAATATAAGCGCAACGGACATTACAGCGGTGGCTATGCCTATTACGTTTGTCCCTCCTTCCGGGAGCGCACGGCACGCCGTATGCTCCCGGAGCTTGCGGCATACGGAGAAAATGGTTTGCATTTTACGGATGTAAACTCGATTGTCATTCCGACGGTCTGCCATTCTAAGGAGCATCCCTGCGGTACAAAGCAGGGAATCGACGTTGTCAATGCCTCTCTTGCCTATACCTCAAGACTATTCGGCGGTTATTCCTCTGAGGGATGCATGGATTTTGCTTTGAGGGATCTGGATTTCGGTCTTTATGTCACCTTTGGAGACGGCTTCGGCAAAACAGAGCATCCGCTTGCCGACCGATATCTGCCGGTCTGGGAGGTTGCATATCATGGAATCATTCTCTATAATCCCTCCTCTCCCACAGTAAATTTCCCCATCAAAACCCCCGAGGATCGCCTGACCTTTATCATGCGAGGCGGAAGACCCGCGCTCTATATTCACTCCAAATTCCGCACGGGCGGTAAGATGAATTGGATGGGGGAGACCGATCTGCTTTGCACCACAGATGAGGATATGCAGAGGGCGGTTGCCTGCATTAAGGAAGCATGGCTCGAATACGCGCCGCTTGCCGACAAGCAGCTGGTATTTATGGAGGGGTACGATATCCTCTCTGACAGTCTTGAGCGTGCGAGATACGCGGATGGAAGCGAGATCATTGGAAACTTCAGCGACTCGGAAAAGGTCTATGAGGGCAGTGTCATCAAGCCGTACGGCTATCTTGTGAAATGATGTGGGGACTTGATTTTTCGGACGTCTCTCCTGCCTATGCGGTGGGACAGATTCTCGGCTTTCTGATCACGTTTGTCTGCTTTTTTATCTATTATGGCAAAAGTCGGAAGCAGATCCTGATCGCAAAGCTGACGTCGGATCTGTTGAACGTGATCCAGCAGGCGCTCATCGGTGCATACACGGGGTCTTTGATCAATATGATCGCAACGGTACGCGAGATCGTCTTTTATCATCGCGGAAAACGAAAATGGGCAAGCAGTATTCTGTGGCTGTTCCTGTTCCTTGGACTGATGGGAGCAGCACCGCTTCTGACCTGGAATGGGCCGATCAGCCTCTTACCCGCCGTGGGCAGTGCGTTCGCTGTGATCGCGTTTTATGTTGAGAATCCCACACATACCCGTATCATTGGGGTGGTTTCGCAGGGATTTTGGCTGGCATATGTGATTTTCACGGTCAATCTGGGCGCCATTTTGCAAAACATCATTCTGATCACCTCGGCAATTCTGGGGTTGATCCGAGATTTTTTGGAATATCGAAAGAAAAAAGAAGGAGTAAAGCATGAGCATGAAAACAGTTGAGATCAGGCGCGATGGCGTTTATATTAACGGGGAAAAATTCTTTCTTCTGTCGGGTGACTTTCATTATTTCCGCACCCTGCCCGAGGGGTGGAAAAAGCGCTTGCGTTACATGAAGGATTTTGGACTTACGGCCGTAACGACCTACGTTCCTTGGAATTTGCATGAACCCCAACGTGGAGAGTTTTGCTTTGAAGGTGTTTGCGACCTCGAGCGCTTCTTGCGAGAGGCCGATGAGGTTGGTTTGAAGGTCATTCTCCGTTGCTCGCCCTATCTGTGCGGCGAATGGG
>JAZOPW010000050.1:0-3375 GCA_045655785.1 Eubacteriales bacterium | reverse complement strand
CGCCACCATCTCCATATGCGCCAGCTCCTCGGTTCCAACATCCGTCAGAATACCGGTTACCTGTCCGTATGGCATGGAATAGCGTTGGTTCAGATAACGCATCGAGGCACCGATCTCTCCGTCGGGACCTCCCAATTGGCTGATGATGATCTGTGCCAGCTTGGGGTTCGGATTTTTGATCTTGACGGGATATTGCAGTTTTTTCTCATAAGTCCACATGTCTCTTCTCTCCTTTCATCCCCTCAATTGGCATCGGGCTCCCAAGGCCAGGGGCCCTTTACCCAATCCCATGAGGTGCGGCTCTCATTTCCATACATCGAAACAGGTCCGCAGTTCTTTTGATGCGATGCCAAGACCTGCTTGCGTTGCTCCAACAATTGATGATAGTAGTCAAGAGCCTGGCGGTTTTCGGGATATGCGTCCAAAAAAAGAACCGTCTCCTGAATGGCAAAATCCAGCGCACGCAAACGGTTCATCTCATTTTTACAGTTGTTGTGGGCTTCCATTCGATTCATTTCTCTCATGATGCTTCTCTCCACGGTTATTTGCGCGGATTGACCTCCCCTCCCGTTTTCTTCCATCCGCATTCAAACGGAAGAAGCAGCTCGGCAAACAAACTGCCATTTTCCAGTGCCGATTGCGGATCCAAAAGATTTCTCCAACATTGCTTTGGGGAATAAACCATCGCAAGCGACGGTGCGTGAACATGAACGGGACAGTCCCCTCTATCAGGACAGCCGTTCAAATCCTCACCGCTGTTTCGTGTGCTTCCGTCACATGCAACCTTTCCCTGCTGCGGATATACCGGCAATTGGGGACGCTCCATATTCATTACAGGAAGCTCCGCCCCTGTCAGCTCGCCTCCGATCATGCGCCGCAAGAACTCATCGTTTGCGCGACGCACCGAAACGCGCCTGTTGTTATCAGAATACATTGTCTGACTCCTTTCTAACATTCGGATGCCGAGGTTGTTTACGTCGGCTATTTTTATTATATGCATCCTTGTCGTAAAATGTCTTTTTTAATCCAAATAATTAGAATAAGAACAGTTCTTATTCTAAAACGATAGAGAAAAATGAAAAAAGATTGTATTTTTATTGATATTACAATTGACAAAGAAAAAAAGTTGTGCTATAATATAAGATGAAAGACGATGACGAAGACCTTTGAAAAAGGAAGGCTTACAGAGAGCGCGTGTTTGGTGAAAGCGTGCAGTTGGTACTTTTTCGAAAAGAATCACTTCCGAGTTGGTATGCCGAACGTTCTGTCCTGTAGGTGTACCCGTATGGCTGCGTTAAAGCACGGGGGGTTTTTGCCTCCGATAAAGTGCGTCGATGAAATCGACGAATATGAGTGGTACCGCGGAAACCTCCGTCTCATAGCCTATGGCTGTGGGGCTTTTTTGTTTTCCACCGCAAATATTGAATTGTTCCTTATTGATAAATTGATAAAATACTATAAATTCAGGAGAAATCAGAAAATGGCAAAGGATTATACCTCAACACTCAATCTGCCCAGCACAGAGTTCCCGATGCGTGCAAACCTGCCGCAAAGAGAGCCTGATATGCTCAAATACTGGGATTCCATTGATCTATACAACAAAATGCAGGAAAATGCCAAGGACAAGCCCCTGTATCTGTTGCACGACGGCCCTCCCTTCTCCAACGGAAACATCCATATGGGAACCGCCTTGAACAAGATCTTAAAGGATTTCATCAACAAATCCCGCAGTATGTCGGGATTCCGTGTGCCTTATATCCCCGGTTGGGATAACCACGGTATGCCGATTGAATCTGCTATCATCAAGAAAAACAAGCTGGACCGCAAAAAGATGTCCATTCCCGAATTCCGCAATGCCTGCCACAAATTCGCAGAGGATTTTGTAAAGGTACAAATGAATCAGTTCGTCCGTTTGGGCGTCAGCGGAGATTGGGAGCATCCTTATCTCACCATGAACAAGGAGTTTGAAGGCCGCGAGATCAAGGTCTTTGGTGAAATGTACAAGCGCGGCTTCATTTACAAGGGACTCAAACCCGTGTATTGGTGCCCACAGGACGAAACCGCGCTGGCAGAGGCCGAAATCGAGTATAAAACCGACAAATGTACCTCTATCTATGTAAAATTTGCCCTGAAGGATGACAAGGGTCTGTTGGCAAACCTCTGCGATCTTTCCAAGACCTACGTGATCATCTGGACCACCACCACTTGGACACTCCCCGGAAACCAAGCCATCGCGCTCAATCCCGTTGAGGATTACGCGATCGTAAAGGCGGCAAACGGTGAGTTCTATATCGTTGCCGAAGCACTTGTAGCTACTACCATGGCAGAGGGTAACGTCGAAGAATATGAGGTCATCGCAACTCGCAAGGGTGCTGACTTTGAATATATGACCGCACAGCATCCCTTCCTCGACCGTGAAAGTCTGCTTGTAGTAGCCAACTACGTCACCATGGACAGCGGTACGGGTTGTGTGCATACTGCCGGCGGCTTCGGTGCCGACGACAACGTGACCTGCCGCCGTTACGGACTTCCCCCTCTTGTTCCGGTTGATGACCGCGGATATCAGACCGAGGAGGCAGGCAAATTTGCAGGTTTGCGCTACGATGAATCCAACGACGCCATTCTGGCTGATATGAAGGAGACAGGTGCGCTCTTTGCATCAAAGGAATTCGAGCATGAATATCCCCACTGTTGGAGATGTAAGAACCCCATCATCTTCCGTGCAACGCCTCAGTGGTTCTGCTCGGTCGATGCCTTTAAGGAAGATGCCGTAAAGGCATGCGAAAGGGTTGAATGGTTGCCTGAATGGGGCGGTGAGAGAATCAAGCAGATGGTGCGTGAGCGTGCCGATTGGTGTATCTCGCGTCAGCGTCATTGGGGTCTGCCCATTCCGGTCTTCTATTGCGAGGACTGCAAGAAGCCGATCTGTAACGATGAGACCATCGAGCGCGTTTCCAAGCTCTTTACCGAAAACGGCTCGAATATTTGGTATGAAAAGAGTGCTGCCGAGCTGCTTCCCGAAGGATTTGTTTGTCCTCATTGTGGCGGCACACACTTTACGCACGAGACCGACACGCTGGACGGTTGGTTTGACTCGGGCTCCACTCATTTCTCGGTGCTTGAAAACAAGAATGATCTGGCCTGGCCCGCAGACCTTTATCTGGAGGGTGCCGACCAGTATCGCGGTTGGTTCCAATCCTCTCTTCTGACCTCTGTCGGTGCGCGCGGTGAGGCGCAAGCCCCCTACAAAACCGTTTTGACACACGGTTGGGTAGTAGACGGTGAGGGTCGCGCCATGCATAAATCTCTTGGCAACGGCGTCGATCCCCTCGATATGATCAAAAAGTATGGAGCCGATCTGGTTCGCCTTTGGGG
>JAZOPW010000049.1:0-2523 GCA_045655785.1 Eubacteriales bacterium | reverse complement strand
GCCGTCGTATTCCTTTGTGGTCTCCTGATAACAAATCTCGATCTGATGGAGCATCTGTGGAGAAAAATCCTCAAGCGGTGCGGAATTTTGATAATAGACCGCATTAAAGCAGTTGTTGTAGGCTTCTGCATCCCCGGCGATGATAATCTGAATATAGTCATACAAAAACAGAACACCTGCGTCAAAATCGGAAAAATTCTCTTCTGTGATCGATTGCGTAAGACCGTAGCCGGAAGGATCATTGCAATAGTTGACTTGACGGTCAAGCCCCAAATATTCCGCGTTTTGCATAATATCTCCGTCGTAGATCGGATAAAAAGAATATTGATCATCGGGGGTATCGGGACTTCTCTTGCTCACGATCGTTTCGATCAAAAAAACGACCAAAGCCAAAATCACGATCAAACAAACGACCGCACCCAAAATCAACAAAATCGATTTTTTCATCCTCTTTGTTTGCAGACGCACGCTTTCTCGGTTGTCCCTCTCTTCCCTATTATGCTCTGGTGTCATACCAATCATCCTTTCCTGTTTGACTCTGCTTTTTATTTTAGCATATACAGGATCATTTTGCAATGAAAATTATATTTGTTTACAAACTGATCGCATTATTTTTCATATTTCCCGAAAAAAGAAGAAAAAAGCGAAAAATATCATGAAAAATATCAAATATTCACTCTTGTACTTTTACAAAAAATATGATATAATATAAGATGTATTTATATTTTTTGCCGTTGACGGCTGATTGGAAAGGACACCCCATATGAAATACCTTGTTTTAATTCCGGACGGAATGGCAGACGAAAAGATCGAAGCACTCGGAAATCGCACCCCGATGGAGGTTGCCAATAAACCCACAATGGATATGTTGGCAAAGAAATCACTTGTAGGAACGGTTTGTAATATTCCCGACGGTATGGTTCCCGAAAGTGATACGGCAAACATGGCGATACTTTCCTTTGACCCCGCCATCTACTCCAAGGGACGCTCTCCTCTGGAGGCAGTAAGCATGGGAATTGAAATGCAGCCAGATGAAACCGCATATCGTTGCAATGTGGTCACACTCAGCGATGACGGTGACTATGACGATAAGATCATCCTCGATCACAGCGCCGATGAGATCACAACAGCCGAGGCAGATGAATTGATCAAGGCGCTTGAAGAGAAAATGGGCAATGCCTACCGCCGCTTTTATACGGGAGTCAGCTACCGCCATTGTCTGATCTGGAAAAACGGCAACGAGCGCTACCCCTTTATGCGTCCTCACGATATTCTCGGCAAACGCATCGGGGAGTATCTTCCCAAAGCCGAAAACGGCGGTGCGGAATTTTATCAGCTGATGAAGGACAGCTTTGAGATCCTGAACCATCATCCCATCAACGAGGCGCGCCGTGCAAGAGGATTGAAGCCCGCAAACTCGGCTTGGCTCTGGAGTCCCGGAAAGAAGCCACAGCTTCCGAGTTTCCGTGAGAAGTGGGGGCTTGACGGTGCGGTGATCTCTGCAGTCGATCTGATCAAGGGCATCGGCATCTGTGCCGGAATGCGTTCGATCGACGTAGAGGGGGCGACAGGAAACGTACATACCAACTATGACGGAAAAGCCCAGGCAGCGATCCAAGCATTCCGTGACGGTCATGATTACGTTTATATCCACGTGGAGGCACCGGACGAATGCGGTCACCGCGCAGAAATGGAAAATAAAATTCTGTCCGTCGAGCTGATCGACCAAAAGATTCTCAAGCCTGTTTACGAATATCTGAATGCGACAGGCGAGGATTTCCGCATCATGATCCTACCCGACCACCCCACTCCGATCCGCCTTCGCACACATACAAGCAATCCCGTTCCCTTTATGATCTATGATTCCAAAAAGGATCAAAACGGTGTGACGTGCTTCAGTGAAGCCGCTGCCGAAGAGAAGAAGCTTTCCATCGCGCACGGATACACCCTGATGGAGCATTTCGTCAACTAAAACAAGAAAGGAGCATGTCACTCCATGCATGATGAAACAAATTTGAACGAGGAAATCACCGAGCTTTCCGAGCAACCAACCGAGCCCGAGAAAAGATCGGGGGGAGTTGTCTCCTCCATCTTTGATGTTTTGGAAATGTTTGCGTGGTCGGTTTTAGCCGTCATGCTGATCTTTACGTTTGCCGTCAGAACCTGCCGCGTTGAGGGTTCTTCTATGAACAATACGCTCTTCAACGGTGAAAATCTGCTGTTATACAGCTTTGCCTATACGCCTGAGCAGGGAGACATCGTCGTTTTCCATCTGACACGTGACGATGTCTATCCGCCTCTCGAAAAAACGATGGTCAAGCGCGTGATAGCAACCGAGGGTCAGCACATCCGGATCGATTTTGCAAATGCAGAGATCTTGATCGACGGTGAAAAATATGACGATCCGCATGCGGTTCTGATGAACCTCAGTGGTGAGATCATCAACCAATATACATTGACAGCCGAGCATCATTATGACCCCTCCGCACAAATCTTTTCGGCAACCGTTCCCGAAGGACACGT
>JAZOPW010000048.1:0-6705 GCA_045655785.1 Eubacteriales bacterium | reverse complement strand
GGAAATGATGGGTGCCATGAAAAACAGCCGTGAAAAGCTGATGCTCTACTATCATTACGTGAGAGGGGAGAGCGTGGAGCACGTGTCGGGATTCTTGACGGTTTCGCGCAGGACGGGCTATCGCTTGCTGGAGAGAGGACTGTTGATGGCGGCGGATTGGTTGGAGAGGACGTCGAACCTGCGGTGAGCAGGTTCGACGAATGATGTTTGCCCTTGCGGGCAAATGATGTCGGCTTTGCCTTATGATGTTGCCTGCGGCACAGCAGGGAAGAATCATATTGACGGCTGTGTTGAAAGTAGGCAGAATGAATTACATTTCCAAGCTGTCAAGCTTTAGGAGGAAATCGTAGATACTGATCAAGAGATACCCCTTTTCATTCGTCCAAGGCTTGATAATATCACCGACGATAATGATTTTTTTAAATGAATCATGGATGCGATCAAGAGAGGCTGTTTCTTGCATCATTTTGACTTTGTCGGGAATTGCAAAAGCCGATTGAATATAATATCTTTTGTTTCCGAGGTTGCACACGAAGTCTACCTCGGATTGAACGGTAGTACGCTTTCCCTCGGTGTTTTTGGCGCTATAGCTTACGATACCCACGTCAACATTGTATCCACGGATCAAAAGCTCGTTGTAAATGATATTTTCCATAATATGAGTAAGCTCTTGCTGACGAAAATTAAGCGCGGCGTTACGCAAGCCGATATCGGTAAAATAATACTTGAAAGGACTTGCGATATATTTCCGTCCCTTAACGTCATACCTTTCCGCTCGGTTGATTATAAAAGCGTTAGTCAAATAGGTGATATAGCTTGATACGGTTACACCGTTGGTCTCGATTCCGGCACTTTTAAAGGTATTGGCGAGCTTGGGAGAATTGGTGAGTGAGCCGATTCCGGATGCCAAAATCTCAACAAGTGTTTCCATCACCACATCACCCTGGATATGGTGGCGTTCTACAACATCCTTGATATAGGTTTCACTAAGGTTATCGCGCAGATATTTGGATTTGTCAGCGTCACGCTTTTTGCTTAAGATCAAAGGCAGACCGCCATAGGTTGCATATTCGGTAAATGCCTCATATTTGTCGCCTTCATATGCAGAGAAGAATTCGGCAAAAGAGAGCGGATACACGCGCACCTCATCACCTCTGCCGCGAAACTCTGTCATGATATCGGACGAGAGAAATTTGGAATTGCTGCCTGTAATATACACATCCACGTTGTTACGGTGTAAAAGACCGTTCAAAATACCGTAAAGACGGGTAGGTTCGTTTTCGCGAAGCTCTTTATTGGTAATAGCAAATTGAACCTCGTCAAGCAGAACATAGTACATATCTTCATCATTTGCGATTCTGCCGTGAAGAAACGACGATAGGTTGTCGGGATCACGCAGTGCCCTGTTGTCATCATCATCAAGAGCAACCCTGATGATATGATCGTCTTTTACACCGTTTTGCAGAAGATAATGATAATACAAATGAAATAGCAAATAACTTTTTCCACATCTGCGAATGCCGGTTATTACTTTGATAAGCCCGTTTTCTTTTCTGTCAATGAGTTGATTTAAATACAGATCACGATGAATGGTTTTCATAAGTAGCTCCGTTCATATATCTATTTTATGATTTTGTGCAAATGCATGAATTCACAAAGCAATGATACCATATGATTTCCAAAAAGTCAAGAGCTATTCAATATTTTGAGACAAAAAAGTTTGGTGAGTACATTCAAATATTTCCAACCGTGCCGCAGTACATAAAAAAGAAACTCCGACAGATACTAAATGCAGACCAAGATCGGGAGGTTTTTTAAAATGAAAATGATGGAACAAATGATGGACGTCATGAAAAGCGACAAGGCGAAAAAGACAGCGATGATCACGCTTGGGGCTGTTGGCGGGATGGCGGCGGTAGGTGCTGTGACGGCGGCTGTCTGGAACTCGAAGCAGATGCGTACCTCGCGTGCCATTAAGCGTACAGGT
This sequence comes from Eubacteriales bacterium, assembly GCA_045655785.1. Classification (GTDB taxonomy): domain Bacteria; phylum Bacillota; class Clostridia; order Oscillospirales; family CAG-272; genus UMGS1865. The sequence continues at coordinate 4,718 of JAZOPW010000048.1, read as the reverse complement.
ACGATGCTGTACCACGTTGGCACCGCGATGCGAAACGTATCGGGCATCACCGAGTAATTGATCAAAAAAGGAAAAGGGGTGAGCACCAAATGCGTTTTTGCATTTGTCTCACCCCCTTATCATCTTAAAGGTTTTCAACACACTCAACTAATTTAGCTTGTGTTTTATTATAGTTGAGATAAGTATTTCTCTTTCACACGGTCAAAATCTTCTTTTGTAATCAGCCCGTCTTCAAACATTTGTTTGGCTTTTTTTATTTTAGAATATGCATTTTCCGCATCATTTGTATATACATCGGAAGTGCTTTCCTCGGTGCCGGTTTCGTAGGCAGTAGACTCATATGTATTATATTGCTTTTGTATGGATTCAATTTCTTGCATATCTGCTTGAAATTCTCGTGTGGAATATTCAAAATGTGTTTGATCAAGCGTTTGCGACAGTCGGTTTCCCATCGGGATCATGGATGCAAGCGTTATTCCGCCTGATACAACTCCGCCAATAACAGGAATTACCTTTGAAACTCCTTTTGCAAATGTGCTTTTGGTTACGGAAACGCCAAAAAATTTTAAGATGGATTTGATGACGGGATAATAGAAGGTTTTGGTCAAAGCTTTTTGAGGCAGCTTTTTTAAGGCTTGCTTTGCCAATGCAGATGACATGATTCTGACGGTTTGAGCCGCTCCTGTTACACCCAACATTACACCACAGTAAAGAATCAGCTGATTTGTTATTTTATCGGGGTCAGGCGCATTATCACACCACATATCAGCTTCTCCATACAAATAAACCAACTCTTGAGCCATCCGCAATGCGACTCCGTAGAATTGTAAAAGATCCGCAGGGATAGTGGCTGCCATGGCGATTCCACCGGGCAATCCTGCTAAAAAAGACGCTCCAGACGAAACAGCTGAGCGTTCGCGTATTATTTTTTTTGCTTTTCTTGCTAAAATTTCTCTTGAAACTCCCGCTTCTACCGGACCGCTTTGCAAGATTAAGTCTATTTCTGCTTGTGTCAGTTCCTTAAACTGCTCTTTCAAAAAGACGTCTCGTGAAACCTTGACACCTGGTAATTGAATTGCCGTGGATATTACGTTTGTTAAATCCAAAGTTTTTTCTTTTTTCTCCATTGTCTTATCAGACCTCCTGGTTTTGTTTTCCCATCATAAGATGTAATTTTCGCGAATTTTTAAATCTAATAAAAAATGCGCCAACCGAAGTCAGCGCATAAAAAACGCCGCCCGATTGTCGCCAAACAAATCTTCTAACATCAAAAGTATGCAGAAAAGAGCGTGCATTTTTATCAAAAATAAAATGCGCACTTTCGATGTTAAATATTAGATTTGTTTGGCTTTTTTATTGTACCACAAAAAAAGATGAAAGTCAATATATTTAAATGAGCTGTACAAAAAAGTAAATGAGCTGTACAAAAAAGTTCTTTTTTACATATTTCATAAAAACAGTTGAGCCAATCGCTTTCTCGAAAGGAGTTGACTCAACCGTTTTTTTGCTGTTCTGTTGGATTTTGTGCTTTTCGGGAACTGCTTCACTTTTCAAAACCGTGTACAAAGCCCGAGACGTCGGCAGAGCAGATGTCGCCGCCGATGACACGGTTGCGATAGACCAGCACATTTGCGTAAACGGTTCCGTCGTAGTCCTCGTAATTACTGACCGAAAAGGTATAGCGCGTGACCTCCTTATTTTTGTATTTCGCGAGATTGAGTCCCTGCTCCTTTTGCATCTCGTTGTAGGCGGCAAAGACCTTGTCAAATTCCGAGGGGATGGTCACGGTCTTGACCTCTACGGGCTCGGCGGCAACCGTCCAGCCGAACTGAGAGAGGAAGGAGACCACGTCCGCGGTCGATTTGATCTTGTCATAGGAATAGCTTACGGCGGTGTCGTCGGGGGTTGCGGAGGTCTGTGAGGAGATGGCGTAGGTCGGGACAAAGGCGATGAGGGTGATCAGCACGGTCAGAGCCACGCAAATGACTCCCACAAGCTTTACGGTACTTGCACGAAAGGAATAGATAAACATAAAAGCGCCTCCTATTGCTTCAAAAATTCTTGGTAGAATATATGAAGCGTGGAGACGCTTTATGAATCATTCGAGCATATCCATGCGAAAACTTTGGTGGTCTTTTGTTGCCCTCACGGCGTCCGAGTGGGCGTAGACGTTATGTAAGAGTCCCAGCATCATAAAGGTAGCAAGCATGGACGAGCCGCCGCAGGAAAGGAGCGGCAGGGTAATGCCGATAACGGGGAGCATCGCGAAGCACATCCCGATGTTGAGCAGGATCTGCACCACCAGCATCCCTCCGATGCCGACGCAGATCAAGCCACCGAAATCCGAACGACCTGCTTGACGCGCGATCATAAAGATACGTACCACCATTACCATAAAGACCAAGATGACGAGTGCGCCGCCGAGAAAGCCGAATTTCTCGCAGACGGTGGCGTAAATGAAGTCGGTATGCGAGGCGGGCAGGATCTCATAGTGATAGCCTCCCAGCACACCCTTGCCGAAGAAGCCGCCTGCCGAAATGGCGGTACGGCTGAGCAGCGGCTGCATACCCTTGTCAAGCGGATCAAGCTCGGGGTTGAAGCCTACGATGATGCGCTCCTGCTGATAAGGCGCGAGGTGATCCCAAAGATAGGGGAAGAGCAGGATGACCAAAATCGCCGCGCCGAGGAAATATCCCCAATGCAGTCCCGCACAAAAGAGCATGATTGCAAGGATTGCCATATAGATCAGCGCGACGCCGAGGTCGCCCGACACCAGAATGGGACCGACCACCAAGCAGGCATGTCCCGCCAAAAGCAGAACGGTGAGAGGACGGTTGATGTGATCCTGTACGGTAAACAGGTGCTTGGCAAAGGTACAGATAAAGGCGAATTTGACAAATTCCGAGGGCTGTATCATAAATCCCGTGCCGGGGATCATCAGCCAGCTTTTGTTGGCGGTCTCCATGTTTTGACCGCTCTTTCCGAAGAGCAGCGTGATCACCAGGAGCAGAACCGACCCCACCAGCATATAGATCCACAGCTTATCCACGATTACGCGGTAGTCGATAAACGCGATAAAAAAGGTGACAAAAATACCGAGGATAAAAATAGCAATCTGCATTTTCAGCTTGGACATACCAAAATTATCCACCGCGCCCCATATCGTCACGATGCTGATGATTGAAAGCAGAGTGGCGCAAACAAACAGCACGGGGTCAATGTTGCGTATTACTTCCTTGGCTGTGCCCTTGACCTTGTCAAGCAGCTCCTCTTGCCGGATATTCATTTGTCACTCTCCTTTCTTTGCTTTTTTCGTGGGGAAACTTCTTGGAAGAAGCTTCCCCACACCCCTTCAAGAACTTTCCCCAAAAAGGTTATTTGCTAAATTGGCATAATTTTGATCGCTTTAGATCAACAATAGCTCCCGCTAGAGGTCAGGGACCACCGAGACCCTGTCCTCTCTACAAGAAAACAAACTATGATTGGACATTTGTTGTTCTGCTTTCGCTGAAGTTGAGTATTTTGATTCTGATTGAAGAATCAAAATACCCCATAGCGACCAATCTTTGTTAGCACTTGTGTCATATTGCTTTACCTAAAGTTGAGCATTTTAGAATCTTCAAACAGATTCTAAAATGCCACATAGCGACCAATCTTTGTTAGCACTCGTTTTACGGTCGCGTTGTTCGCGGTGGCACCTCAAAATGCTCCATGAAATTTGTTTTCCTTTGGATTTTTGAGTCATTTAGGCTCTTTTTTACGTTAAGAAAGATTAGTTGAATCACAGCTCGGCAAAGGAAGACACGAACACGTCGTATTCGCGCTTCATTTCGGCGATCTCCTCGTCATTTTGGGCGTCATACACCGCATAGGTGCGGTATCCTGCGGTCTTGGCATTGCGGAGTGCGATCAGGCTGTCGTCAAAATAGTGGACGTCCTGTACCTCGCAGCCGATTTTTTTCGCGACCTCAAAAAAGATGCGTGGATCGGATTTGGAAAGTGCGAAATCCTCTACCGACCACACCTGCTCAAAGAGATCGAACAGACCGTTATGCTGCAGACAGACGTCGGTTACGATATGCGGACTTGCTGTCAGCACAAAGAGTCTTGCGCCCTCGGCGTGGCGTGCGTGCAGATAATCCGCAACTCCTGTCTTGGGGACGATGTTGTTTGCATATTCATAAACCAGCTTGGCTTCGATGCGACGAACAATATTTTCCGTGCTGTCCTGCATGCCAAGCTCACGGCGGTAATACTCTGCGGTTTTGGTGTATCCGAGCGGAGTGACGATCTTCAAAAGCTCGGGGCTTGTGGGAATTCCCACCTCCTCGGGGATACTCAGAATGCCTTTGGCAAAGTACGGCATGGAGTCAACCAGAGTGCCGTCCAGATCAAATACGTAAATGCTACTCATTTGTGCTCCTTAAAAAGAAAAGATGTGAAAGATTGCTTTTTTGGGAGGGAAGAGAGTGGACGCCATCTACGCGTGTCACTCTATAGGGGCTCGTCCGAGATCCGACCTGCGCAATGCTCTGGTCGCAACGCGACCGTATTGTGTGTGCAAACATAGATTGGTCGCTATGGGGTATTTTGATTCTGAAAACAGAATCAAAATACTCAGCTTTAGAGAACAGTGAATAGCAAACACCCAACCATATCCACCCATAGGTTTGTTTTTTGTGGAGCGGTCAGGGTTAGTGGTCCCTGACCGCTAGCGG
>JAZOPW010000047.1:0-2117 GCA_045655785.1 Eubacteriales bacterium | reverse complement strand
CCGACAGTATAAACTACGACATGAACATCAAGGAGCAATCCAAAGAGTTTGTTGACCTCTTGAAGGGGCAGGAATTTTTTGTGCAGAAGTATAGTCCGAGAGGGAAAGACGGCTCGGTATGGAGAAAATATGCCGCCGTCAATCTTTCAAGCGGCGGATTTATTCAGGTCGGCTACGATGCAGAGCAGTTCCATGAAATTTTAAATGAATACGTTATTGACTTTACCAAGAACCGCCACGTCGGTACAAGCGGATTTGTTGCCGTCTGTGATGAAATGCTTACGATTATTACCGACAGAAACGGATATTCGGGATCTCCTCTCTCCTTTATCGGAATTGAAGCACCCGATGAGATGAAAAACGGCAAGACCGCTACGGCACTTTATTATGCTGACATCAAAGGTACCGAATATATGTACGTGTTCAAGTTTGTCGAGGGATATTGCATTATCGCCGCAATGCCCGAGGCGGAGGCGGCGTTTATGCGTGATGCCTCACTTTACACAAGCATATTTATGCAAGTTATCATTTTTGCAACGCTGTTCGTTTTTATCTACATACTCATTAAGCGTGTCATTATAAACAATTTGCAAAAAATAAACGATACTCTCGGACGTATTACCAAAGGTGATCTGAACGTCACCGTTGACGTCCGTTCGAGTCAGGAGTTTTCCTCCTTGTCCGACGATATTAACTCTACCGTTTCCACTCTCAAACGGTATATTGCAGAAGCAGCCGCACGTATTGATAAGGAGCTGGAATACGCTAAACAAATTCAGCTTTCGGCACTTCCCACAAACTTCCCCGATAATGAGGATTTCGGTATATACGCACAGATGATAGCGGCGAAGGAAGTCGGCGGAGATTTCTATGATTTCTATAAGCTCAACGATACGACCGCGGCATTTCTTGCTGCCGACGTTTCGGGCAAGGGAATTCCTGCGGCAATGTTTATGATGACAGCCAAAACCATTATCAAGGACCTCGCGGAAAGCGGAATGGCAGTAAATGATATCTTCACAAAAGCAAACGAAAAGCTTTGTCAGAATAACGAATCGGGTATGTTCGTTACTGCCTGGATGGGTATTTTGGATCTTACAACGGGAAAACTGCAGTTTGCAAACGCAGGACATAATCCACCTTTATTAAAGAGGGCAAACGGCGGCTTTGAATATCTCAAGACACGCGCGGGATTTATCCTCGCAGGTATGGAAGGTGTTCGCTACCGTGTCGGTGAGATCATGATGTATCCGGGCGACAGATTGTTTTTGTATACCGACGGTGTTACCGAAGCTACAAATACGGACAACAAGCTTTACGGTGAGGACAGACTCTTGAAATTTATGAACCGAAATGCTTCCTCTGAAGCTACTGAACTTTTACCGGCGCTGAAAGCCGATATTGATGAATTTGTCGGCAAAGCACCGCAGTTTGATGATATTACGATGCTTTTGTTCGATTATAAACCTGAACAAGGAGGTGTGTACGTGATGAACAAAACGTTCCCTGCAAAAATAGAAGCGTTATCCGACGTTCTCGGATTTGCAGAACAAACGCTGGAAAGCTTTGAATGTCCCATTAAAATTCAAACGACCGTTTGCGTCGCTGTCGAAGAGGTGTTCGTCAACGTTGCCCAATATGCTTACGGTGACGGCGAGGGAAATATGACACTCGGTATCGGATTTGACCGGGAAAAACGTGAGATCACATTCCGAATGACGGATAAAGGTACGCCATTCGATCCTTTGAAAAAGCCTGATCCTGACATCACTTTGTCAGCCGAGGAGCGTGAGATCGGAGGACTCGGTATCTTCATCGCCAAAAAGACGATGGACACGATAACCTACGCCTATGAAAACGGCGAAAACGTTCTTACCATGATGAAAAAAATTTAAATGTTTAAGGAGATTTACAGCTATGACGATTGAAATCAAGAGAAACGCAGAGGCAACCATCATTGAGCTTGCAGGAAGACTTGATACAACAACAGCACCCGCTTTGGACAAAACTATCAACAATGACATCGAAGATACCAAGAATCTCGTTCTCGATTTGAAGAAACTGGAATATATCTCCAGCGCAGGCCTTCGAGTCCTTCTCGGTGCACAAAAGAAAAT
>JAZOPW010000046.1:0-3995 GCA_045655785.1 Eubacteriales bacterium | reverse complement strand
GCCATACGCTTATGGCATTGAGAACACATGACCATGAGTTTTGATACATTATCCGAAAAATCGGATCCTTTCTTTCACTTTTGGAAAACAGAGTAAGTTCGGCTTACCCCAGTAATTTTTCAAACCATGAGGACCCCAGATCTAAAAATTTCAAGGTTTTCAGAATGGGAGACTCCCCAAAGAACTTTATGATGACAGAATCGGTATAAATTGCCGAATCCGCCAGGAAGAATCTCATCAAGGACGCAATTGCGCTGAGTATGACGAAGGCAACAATCAAGCCCAAAAGACCGCCAAGGAGTATGTTTGCCGTATTGATCAAGGCAAGATGCTCGACCAATTTATCCACGATTGCGGCAACGATCCAAAGCAGAACCAATGCGATCAAAAAAACGCCGACATATCCGAGAATATTGGAGAAAAGCGAGGCGATCGGCGAAGAAATTGCGTCGGTCATCGAATTGACAAGCTCCTCCCCCGATCCCTGTGCCGCATGTAATTTTGCCTGCATTTCCTCGGTCATCAAGAAGCCCGGCATCGATTCAATGACGCTTTCCGCGTTCAAGGTCTCGGTTGTACTCTGATAGATCGCGTTGATCTTATCGTAAATGAAATTCCGAACCGCCCCTCCAATCCAGGTGTCACACAAGAATTGTGCCAATTTACTGCCAAGAAAATATGCCGCGAGAAAAGCAATCAAGGTCTTGAAAAAGTGGATCACACTTCTGATAAAGCCTCGTTTTGCAAAAACAAGAATGATGCACACTGCAGCAATCAAAAACAGTGTATCGAATAAAATCGTTCCCATGATAGAATCTCCTTTCAAGATCAAATTATGAACCGAAATGAATGTATTCGGCTTTTTGAGGGGTACATAACAGCGCATCCTCCTCATTCACCGCCAAAATACTGCGTTGTTCTGTTGGCTTATTGAGATACGTAATGCGCCCCGTGGAGACGTCCAATCGTCCGATTTTTCCAATCGACAGAAAATATACAACGTCTCCGTAGCCCGAAACCTTCTCTACCGTTTCGGATTCATCTTTATTATACAACACTTTTCCGTTTTTGTCAAATACAATCATACGGTTTTTTTCTGATGCTGAGCGCGGAGACAGGCAAATATAGGCTCCGTTCGGAGTCAGGTCTGCATCCGCGATTCCTCTGCCGTCGAAATGGAATTCGGTTTCGAGCGTTCCGTTTGAATTCACGATCGAAATACCGTCACTGCAAAGAACGCTGATTCTTCCGGAGGATGTAAATTGACACGCATAAGCCAACGTGGATCCGAGCTTTACCGAATGTGAAAGCGTCGTTTTACCGGGCTCGTAAAGCTCCAATTGGGTCTGAAAAGCACCGTTATTCGGTGTAGATGTCAAGATCGCGATCAAGTCTCCCCTCTCACGGATCGAAACATCCATGACAAAGCCCTTTTTGTTGTAGCGGTTGATCAGAGTGAAACGGTCATTATATAGAGAGACCACCGAGGTATATTCCGCCGCCTCGGATATCAGCGCATACATCCCCGAATCGGATATTGCCGCTCCCGAGATCGGTGCGTCGGTTTTTCCGGAATGAATTTGGGTATAGGAATTATACAGAGAATACTGCATGCCGCCCATTTCATAGACCAGCAAATACTTACCCGACCCCACCGCGACGGGATTACGGTAGTTGATGATCTGACTTACGGTCTGTCTGCCTGTGGCAGTAAAAACGGTAACCGAAGTATTCCCCGCAACCGCAAGCCCCTTTCGATAGAGTGTAAAGCTTTGCTCATCAGAGGTCTGATAGGTGACTGCGTCATTCGAAAGAACATCAACCGTTTCGGCAGACGCGTTCAGATCCTTAAAAAAATAATAAAAATTCTGATAGGTGATCAGATTGGTGTTCCGAAGGAAGGATAAAAAGACAAAAGCAAACAATGAAAAGTAGAGAATTACCTGTAAAATACCGAGATTTGCAGAGATATTCTCATAATATTCATTCCTCGGCAGATCCATCGAAACAGGCTCCTTTTTTTTCAATCCCGAAAAAAGAAACTGTTTTTTCAAGCACAAGACCTCCTTTCAAAAGAATCCATATGTGAGGATAACGGTCAATATGTCACCCGATTCAAATAGAGTCCGCACGGCGGCATGGTCGTTCCTGCCTGATTTCGATCACGCGATTCCGTGATCCTTATGACATCCTCTGCCGTCAGCTTGCCCTGACCGACAGCCAAAATCGTTCCCGCAAGAATCCGCACCATGTTGTAAAGAAATCCGTCGGCGGCAACACGGTAGATCACACAGTCACCCTCTCGGTAGACCTCGGAGCTTGTCACGGTTCGCACCGTGCTTTTTACCGACGATCCCTGCGCCATATAAGCGGCAAAATCATGCGTTCCGCATATTGTGGCGGCGGCTTGATTCATTCGAGCAAGTGCGTCCGCGTCCAAATGCTTTGGAACGTGTGCCGCCCTGCCCTCCTCAAACGGATTGCGAACCGCACGGTTATAAAAGCGGTAGATATATTCCTTTCCCTTTACGTCATAACGGGCGTGAAAATCATCCTCTACCCATTTTGCATCAAAAACGCAAATGTCATCCGGAAGATATGCCGACATTGCCAGCGGAATTCGGTCGATCGGAACAGAAGTCTGCAAGCAAGATTCTCCTTTTTTTGCGACGGTAGCGCAAAACTCATTTGCATGAACTCCGCTGTCGGTTCGACTGCAGCCTACAATGTCACAATCATATCCAAACACCGCGCACGCGGCTTCATTGAGCCTTTGCTGAATGCTGATTCCGTTTGGCTGTACCTGATAACCGCAATAATTGGTTCCCAAATAGCTGATTTTGACCAATATTTTCATGCTTTTACTTGATTGTGTACCCGAAGCCGTAACGGTTCAGGAAAAAAAGTCCGATACCAAAAGCGACCACCGCCACCATTGCGATCCAATCGTATGCGTGATAGCGCAAAACGTTGAGCCGTGTTCTGCCCTCACCACCGTGATAGCAACGGCATTCCATTGCGGATGCCAGATCAAAAGCACGGTTGAATGCCGAAACAAACAGGGGAACCAGGATCGGAATCAATGCTTTCGCACGCTTGGGAAGACTGCCGCTTGTAAAATCAGCCCCGCGAGCCTTTTGCGCATTCATGATCTTTTCGGTCTCCTCTGTCAGCGTGGGAATAAAGCGCAGAGCAATGGTCATCATCATTGCAAAATCGTGTACGGGAACCTTGATCTTTTTCAAAGGAGACAGCAACTGCTCCAACGCATCGGTCAGCGCGATCGGGGTTGTGGTATAGGTCAGAAAAATGCCTGTTCCGATAATCAAAACGCTGATCCGAAGGATCATAAACAAAGCGTTCCAAAGCCCCTCCGCATAGATCTTGATCCACCATCCCTCGGGGGTCAACAGCATCTCACCCTGCGTCATAAAGATATTGATCGCCGAGGTAATGGCTATGATAAACAGGATCGGACGCAACGAGCGCAAAACCAACCCCAACGGGATCTTGCTGAGCATCACGAGCAAAACCGCAGATGCGACAAGGACGATAAAGCCCGACAGATTTTTACACAAAAACGTACAAACGATATACAGCACGGCAAGAATCACCTTGGTTCGGGGATCCAACCTGTGTATGGGGGATTCGGCGGGATAATACTGTCCAAATGCAATGCTTTTCATTTGCGATCCCTCCTCATATAAAGCTGCTTCATTGTCTCGACTGCCGCTTCTACCGTATAGATATTTTCGGGAATATCCAGACCCCTGTCACGCAGAAGCTGCATCAGGCAGGTGATTTGCGGAATGTTCAAGCCAATATCGGAAAGTGTTCTGACATGGGAAAAGACCTCATTGCAGGCACCGTGCATCACGACCTTAGCCCCCGCCATCACAACAACGTCATCGCAATATCGCGCCATATCCTCCATGCTGTGGCTGACGATGAGAACGGTGGAGCCTGTTGAGATCTGATATTGCTTGATCCCGTCG
>JAZOPW010000045.1:0-6930 GCA_045655785.1 Eubacteriales bacterium | reverse complement strand
CCCTACATCTGCGCGGAATGGGAGTTCGGCGGCTTTCCCGCATGGCTTCTGACCTACCGTGATATGGATTTCCGTTGCTATGATGAGATATATCTTTCCAAGGTACGCAGATACTACAAGGAGCTTTTGCAGCGCATTCGTCCGCGTCTTGCTGTCAATGGCGGAAATATCATTATGCTGCAGGTGGAAAATGAGTACGGTAGCTATGGAAATGACAAGGAATATCTGCGTGAAGTGATCAAGATTTACAGAGAAAATGACGCAGATTGCCTGTTCTTTACCTCTGACGGTTCTTCTTACTCCTTCCTCACTGGCGGAACCCTGCCCGAGTGCCTTTGTGTTGCAAATTTTGGCTCAAAGCCCGAGGAGAGACTTGCCAATCTGGAGCGTTTCCGTCCCGATCAGCCCTTGATGTGCGGTGAATATTGGGCAGGCTGGTTCGAGCATTGGGGCGAGCCTCGTCATAACCGTCCGCAGGATGAGGTGGTTGAGGAATTCAAGCAATTTATGGATATGGGGGCTTCCATCAACTACTATATGTTCCATGGCGGTACCAACTTCGGCTTTACGAACGGCGCCAACTATACCGACCATATTCAGCCTACGATCACAAGCTATGATTACGGCGCACCTTTGACCGAGGCGGGTGACCGCAGAGATACCTATTACAGGCTTCGCGATATTTTGGTTGAAAAATTCGGAGACAAGGTTCCGCCTCTGACCGCTACCGAAACTCCGAAGGCGGCTTACGGAAAGGTGACCCTGACCGAGCAAGCAAGGCTCTTTGATAACATCGATCATCTTTCAAAGCCGATTCACGTAGTGGCTCCCAAATATATGGAGGACATCGGACAGAATTTCGGATATACACTTTACAGAACGACACATAAGGGACCCTTTAATGATTGGCCCTTCTATATTGATTACGTACACGATCGCGCACAGATCTTTGTAAACGGGGAATATAAGGCGACCTACTTCCGCGATCAAGCTGTATCAAAGGAAGAGGCGTTGAAGGTTCCGCTTGACTTTGGTGAGACGGCTCAGCTCGATATTCTGGTAGAAAATATGGGACGTATCAACTACGGTCCTCATATGCGTGACCAAAAGGGGATTCGCAGTGTACGCTTTGGCGGTCAGCAGATCTTCGGATGGGATATGTACGCACTTCCCATGGAGGATCTTTCGGGATTGGTCTATGAAAAGGTGAGCGACGAAAAGCTTGAGGGACCGGTGTTCCTGCGCGGTACGCTGGAGATCCAAGACGAGCCCAAGGACACCTTTGTACGTCTGGACGGCTTCAAGAAGGGCTTTATCATGATCAACGGCTTCAATTTGGGAAGATATTATGAGATCGGTTCACAAAAAACACTCTATGTTCCGGCACCCAAGCTGAAAAAGGGCAAGAACGAGATCGTGGTGTTTGAATCCGATGCAACCGATTCTGTCAGCATAGAATTCTTCGCTGAACCCGATCTTGGTTAATTTTTGCTTTTTTGCTTCTGATTGCGGAAAAGTCGGCGGAAAACATTGACAAATATAAAATTTTGTGCTATAATGAGTTGTTAAGAAAAACGGGAACGCCCGTAAGATGAGGTTTTAGTATGAAAAGAGAATTGATCAAAAGTGTTTACGCCGACGAAGCCGCTTTTGACAACCGTGAGATTACCATTGGCGGTTGGGCAAGAAGCATACGTGACAGCAAGGCATTCGGCTTTATCGATCTTTATGACGGCAGCTGCTTTAAAACTATGCAGGTCGTTTTTGAGCGTGATAAGATCTCCAATTATGATGAGATCGCAAAATTGAACGTCGGATCCGCAGTCGTAGTGCGCGGTACCGTTGTGTTGACGCCCGAGATGAAGCAGCCCTTCGAATTAAAGGCGATTGAAATTACCGTAGAAGGTGCTTCTACGCCCGATTACCCCTTGCAGAAGAAGCGTCACACGGTAGAATATTTGCGCGAGCAGGCATATTTGCGTCCCAGAACCAACCTGTTTTCGGCAGTGTTCCGCGTGCGCAGTGAGGTGGCGTATGCCATTCATTCCTTCTTCCATGACCGCGGATTTGTATATGTTCACACCCCTTTGATCACAGGATCTGACTGTGAGGGCGCGGGCGAAATGTTTCGTGTTACCACGATCGACCCCGAAAATCCGCCTCGCAAGGAGGACGGTACGATCGATTGGTCGCAGGATTTCTTTGGAAAAAGCACCAATCTCACCGTGTCGGGTCAGCTTGAGGGTGAAACCTACGCCATGGCGTTCGGTAACATTTATACCTTTGGCCCCACATTCCGTGCCGAAAATTCCAATACGGCACGTCATGCGGCAGAATTCTGGATGATCGAGCCCGAGATCGCGTTTGCCGATCTGAATGACAATATGCAATTGGCTTGGGATATGATCCAATATATCATTCGCCACGTGCTGAAGGCATGTGCGCAGGAGCTGGAGTTCTTTAACAATTTTGTTGACAAGGGACTTTTGGAGAGACTGAATACACTTGCAAACAGTGATTACGAAAAGGTTACGTACACCGATGCGGTCGAGCTTTTGAAAAAGAGCGGCGCGGAGTTCAAATACCCCGTGGAATGGGGCTGCGATCTGCAAACCGAGCATGAGAGATACTTGACCGAAAAGATATTCGGAAAGCCTGTATTCGTCATCAACTATCCGAAGGAGATCAAGTCCTTCTACATGCGCCTCAATGACGACGGAAAGACCGTTGCCGCTATGGATATGCTGGTTCCTGGGGTCGGTGAGATCATCGGCGGCAGCCAGAGAGAGGAGCGCATTGACGTTCTGCTTGACAGAATGAAGGAATGCAACCTGAAGGAAGAGGACTATTGGTGGTATGTCAATTTGCGTAAATACGGAGGAACCAAGCACGCAGGGTACGGTCTTGGATTCGAGCGTATCATCATGTATTTGACAGGTGTTTCCAATATTCGTGATGTCATTCCGTATCCCCGTACGGTCGGAAACGCGGAATATTGATATTTTCTGCAAAAGCCGGAGCGTATCTCACTCCGGCTTTTGTATGCAAATTTATAGATAAGGAAAGGTTCATAAAATGCAAACAGATATTGTGATCGTAGGTGCCGGACCTGCCGGTATCTTTACTGCACTGGAATTGTTGAAAAAGGGAAGTCAGCAAAAGATCGTAATCGTAGAAAAGGGACGGTCTGTCAAGGACAGAAGCTGTCCGAAGTCCAAAACAGGTCGTTGCATGAATTGCAAGCCCTATTGCCATATCACAACGGGATTTTCGGGTGCGGGTGCCTTTTCGGACGGTAAGCTGTCGCTCAGCTGTGAGGTCGGAGGCGATCTGCCGCAGCTTTTGGGTGTTGATTATGTGCAATCCATTACCAATTATACAGACGAGATCTATCTTTCATTTGGCGCGGATACCCACATTGAGGGTGCCGAGATCAATGATGAGGTCAAGGAGATCCGCAAACGCGCGATCAGAGCAGGCTTGAAGCTGGTCGATTGTCCCATTCGTCACCTCGGAACCGAGAAAGCACACCAGCTGTACGCGGAGATCGAGCAGTATCTGTTGGATCACGGCGTGGAGATTTACTTTGGCTGTGAATGCAACAATCTGATTTTGGACGGTGCAAAATGTCTCGGTGTCACCGTGTCCTTAAATGGGAAGACAGAGGAGATCCGTGCAAAGCATACCATTGTGGCAACGGGACGTCGCGGAGCCGATTGGTTGGAAAAGCTTTGTGGGGAGCACAATATCGCGCATCTGCCCGGCACCGTTGATATCGGTGTTCGTGTGGAGGTTCGCAACGAGGTCATGGAGAAGGTCAACAAGGTTCTGTACGAATCCAAGCTGATCGGATATCCCGCACCCTTCAAAAACAAGGTGCGTACCTTCTGCCAAAATCCGGGCGGATTCGTCAGCCAGGAAAACTACGACAATGACCTTGCCGTGGTCAACGGTCACTCCTATAAAGAGAAAAAATCCGATAATACCAATCTGGCGATCCTTTGCTCGCATAACTTCTCGGTTCCGTTCAACAAGCCGATCGAATATGCGCAAAAGGTTGGCGAGTTGACCAACATGCTGGGCGCAGGACATATTCTGGTGCAACGCTTTGGAGATATTCTCGACGGTAAGAGAACCTGGGAAAAGGAGCTTGCGCAATCGAATGTCAAGCCCACGCTTCCCGATGCGGTGGCGGGAGATATTACCGCCGCTATGCCTTACCGTGCAATGACCAATATCATCAACTTTATTCAGGCGATGGATGAGGTCGTTCCGGGCTTTGCTTCTTATGAAACACTTTTATATTCTCCCGAATTGAAGTTTTACAGCAACCGCGTCAAAATGGACGAGCGCTTGAACACCAATGTTGAGGGCTTGCATTGCCTTGGTGACTCCAGCGGATGGACGCGCGGATTGATGATGGCATCGGTCATGGGCGTGATCATGGGTCGTATTTTGGCAGAGTAGGAATGATTTTGTTTGATCGATTTTGATTGAAAAAACGAATAAATACGATTTATTTTCAATATTGCAGACGGGTCTTGAAAAGGTTTGATTGATGTGCTATAATGATGCCATCTTCATAAGAGAGGTATTTGATATGAGAACAGAAGCGGTCAGACTTTATGGCGCGAATGATCTTCGGATAGAGAGCTTTGAGCTTCCGCCGATCAATGACAATGAGGTTTTGATGAAGGTCATTTCCGATTCCGTATGTGCTTCCACCTATAAGGCGGTCATCCAGGGAAGTAAGCATAAAAGAGTTCCCGAGGATGTTTCCGAAAATCCTATCGTCATCGGACACGAAATGTGCGGTGAGATATTGGAGGTCGGAAAAAATCTTCGTGATAAGTGGCAGGTGGGTCAGCGTGCGGTGATTCAGCCGGCTCTCAAGCTGGACAATGGGCATGATCCCGGATATTCCTATCCTTACGTTGGCGGAAACATGACCTATGCGGTGGTTCCCGAAATCGTGTTGGAGCGCGGATGTCTGTTACATTATGAAGGAAAGGCATTCTATGAAGGAAGCCTGACCGAGCCGCTTGCTTGCGTTTTGCGTGCATTCAAGGGCTTGTATCACACCGATTATACCAATTATGTGCGCACAGACGGTGCAAAACGCGGAGGAAAGCTTGCGATTCTTGGCGGAGCGGGACCTATGGGTTTGGCATCGATCGAGCTTGCAATCGGGTATGCGGGCTGCTCACAGGTTGTGGTGACCGACCTTTCCGAGGAGCGTCTGGCTTATGCGAAATCCAAATGCACTCCCGAGGCTGCAAAAGCGCGCGGTTGTGAATTGATCTATCTGAACACATCCGGTGTTGAGGATCCGGCACAAAAGCTGATCGAGCTTTCGGATGCTGGTTTCGACGACGTTTTCGTGATGGTTCCCGTAAGCGGACTCTTAACCATGGCGGAAAAGATCTCGCGCACCGACGGTTGCATCAACTTTTTTGCAGGTCCTCCCGTACATGATCTGCAGGGCAGTCTGAATCTTTACCGCGTACACTATGACGGAATCCATTTGGTTGGTACCGCAGGCAGTATTCCCGAGGATACGGTAGACGTGATCAAGCTGATTGAGGACGGTGCCATCAATCCGGGAGTCATGGTCTCCCACATTTTGGGGATGGATTCGGTACCCGAGACTATTTTTGCAATGGAAAAGCCGAGCGGATCCAAAAAGATCTGCTACAATGAGCTGGATATTCCGGCAGTTGCCATCTCGGAGCTTGGAGAGCTTGGAAAGACGAATCCGCTTTGGGCTCGTCTTGATGAGATCGTAAATGCAAACGGTGGCTTGTGGTGTGCCGAGGCAGAACAATATCTCTTGGAAAACGCGCCCAAACGTAGGTGATACCGAAAGGACTTCTGTTATGAAAGCAATTCGAACCATTACGCTCAATCCCGCGTTTGATCTTCATTATAAGATGGAACGCTTTGAGGCACGAAAAGAAAACTATGTACAAAGCATCCTTTGCGATGCAGGTGGAAAGGGAATCAATATTTCGCGTGCGCTTACCGTAAACGGTGTAGAAAACCTTGCGTATGTGATCCTTGGAGATGAAAACGGTGCTTCCTTTGAGGCACAGCTGAAGCGTGACGGTCTTTCATACGTTCCGCTTTATACCGCAGGACGCATCCGTGAAAATATTACCCTGCATCCCGATGGTGATCGCGAAACACGGATCAGTCTTGACACCTTTTCTGTCAATGAACAGGCTATCAATGCACTTGACGGTTACCTTTCAAAGGATACAGAGACCGCGGTGCTGCTTGCGTTTGCAGGAAGATTGCCGCGCGGAATCGAAAAGGAGGTCGTCATTTCTTTCCTCCAAAAGCAAATTTCCAAGGGTTCAAAGCTGATTGTGGATTCCAATTCCTTTACCCCCGAGGATCTGCAACGGATTCATCCTTGGTTTATCAAGCCCAACGAGCAAGAGATCGTTGCTTTCCTTGGCAGCGCACCTACCAATGCAGAGGAAGCGGCGGATGCTGCGGCGGCTTTGGTAAGCAATGGTGTGTCGGAGGAGGTCATGATTAGTCTCGGAGGTGACGGTGCGGCATGGTCAAACGGAAAACAGAGGGTTGTTTTGCAGGTGCCGAGGCTTGAGCATCCGATGTCTACCATTGGCGCGGGCGACAGTACGCTGGCAGGCTTGCTGGCGGCAACAGCAAACGGAGCGGATAAAATGACTGCGCTTTCCACCGCTGTGGCGTACGGTACAGCCGCTTGTATGACCGCAGGTACGCTTCCGCCGTCTCCCGACGATATCAAAAGCGTTCTTGCATCGGTAAGAGCAACCGCATTGGTTTGATTGGCGTTTCCGTGACGCGGATGTTTATCAAACAGCCTACAGAGATGTCGGCAGTTTTTGATGTGATTTTTTCGATTTTATCAATATTATTTTCATAAAACACTTGACAAAA
>JAZOPW010000044.1:0-2732 GCA_045655785.1 Eubacteriales bacterium | reverse complement strand
CTCGCAAAGCGAGGAAAGCGTGGTATCCGTCATCGGCACCGTGGCGCGCTCCATCGCGCTCCGCGCCTTTTCGGCGATGCGGTGCCCCACAACGCGGTATCTGTCCTTGGTTCTTGTTTCATTCAAGTGATACGGATCGATATGGTTGATATTGCCGCACGCACCGTTGACGTAGACCGTGACGAAAGACTCGCCGTAATACTCCTTCATTTTTTGACAAAGCGCGGAGATATAGTCCCCCGTGATCTGTTTGGTCGCCACCGTTGCGGGGTGCGTGGTGAAGTGGATCATCGCGCCGACAAATTTGCCGTTTTGCTTCACGGCAAGCACGTTCACCTCGGGGTCGATGCTGCCGCATGCCTCCACGATCTCATCCAAGTTGCGCGCGTGAGTCTTCAGGCGCCCCCCCGTCAGGCGGTGAATGCGGATGAAGGATACGTCCGTCAGCTCCTCGCTGCCCACGTACAGCTCCGACTCCTCGGCGCGGCGCCACGCCTCGCAAATGGCATCCGCTGCTTTTTTTGCAATGTGCGCAAGATACGCCTCGTCGCGTACCACTGCCTCGCCCCAGGTGAGCGTGGGACCGCCGCCGTGCGTGTGGGTTGCCATGACCATGATGTCCTCGGGTGCCATTGGAATGCGCGAGCAAACGCGCTCGCGAACGGCCTTGGTGACGTCTATGGTAATGCCGCACGCGTCGATCACCGCGATGGCAAGCGCTTTTTCCTCCTGCCGCACGACCATGGCGCGCACGTAAAGCAGATCCAGGATCTCCTCGGAAAGACGCCTCTCATAGGAGCCCGGAATGATGCTCCCGAGCGCGGGCGTGATATCAAATTCATAAAATCCACATTTCATTTTGATCCCCTCCTGAGTTGAAATAATATATCATCATTGTATCACAAAGCGCCACCAAAATCAACAATAAAAGTCAAGATTTTTGTTGCCCCATCATACAAATGCCTTTTGCCACGGCAAAAAGTGTTCGTTATTAACTTTTGCTTGACAACTTGCAAGGGATAACCTATAATAGAGATATTACAAAAATACAACTGAAAAGAGGTAAATCAAAATAATGGACGTCCTGATAAATATGAAGTTGGACGAAAAAATAGAGTATCTGCGTCAAAATCCAATTTTTTGGTCACGTCTTGGCTATGAACTGGAAACGGGCGGTTGGGAGGCGCATGTCCAAAACGCGCAGCGCCACAAGACATTTTATGAAAAAGGGATCTTGGCACATTCCAGTATTATCCCAAGCGGCTGGGTGGCTCCGAATCAATTTGATTATACGGAAACCGATCGATATTTGGAGCTTTTGTTTTCGACCTGTCCGGATATTGTCTTTTTGCCTCGTGTTAAACTGAACGTACCAAAGGGCTGGTGTGAAGAAAATCCAGATGATGTATTCGTGTATGGCTGTGGTCCGCGCACGAGAGAGGATATTATTGCAACGATCGGTACGGAAGAGCATGGATCACATCCTAACAAGCCCGCCGATAAAATTGCACAGCAAAGCTTTTTCTCACAGAAATGGAGGGATGATGCCTCTCTGGCGCTTCGCCGTTTTATCGAACACGTTGAAAGCTCGAAATGGGCTTCTCGGATCATTGGATATCACTTGGCGTATGGCACCAGTGGGGAAACCACTCAATGGGGATCGTGGAGCCGTGATCCTTATCATAAGGGCGATTACGGAATCAATGCAACCCGGGCGTTTGTTGAGTACGCCGAAAAACATGGAAAGCATTACGATTCGGTTCCGCCTATTGAAAAGCGTTTTTATATTGAAGAAGGTGGAAAGGAATTCAGGCTTCAGGCCGGCACACCAACGCTTAGCGAGCTGTTTTTACACACCGAACAGGACGAGCAGATCACGATGTATTCCGAATTTGTCAGAGATGGCTGTATGGACACAATGGAAACCTTTTGCAAAGCGGCAAAGGAGCTGGTTCCCGACAAGGTCATCGGTGTTTTCTACGGGTATATCGTGGAGCCCAAGAAGTGCCTCAACGCGCAGCACACCGCCTACGATCGGCTTCTTGCCTCACCTTACATCGATTTTGTGGCAAGTCCCAAGGGCTACGTTCGGGTAAGTCCTACCGATCCCGGATTCGGCCAGGCAGTGCCGAATTCCATCAACCGAAAAAAATTGTGGATCGATGAGTTGGATAACCGAACCCACCTTTGTACCGAGATCACAAACCCCGAGTATGATCTCCCTGCAAAGAATTTTGAGCAAACAAAAGCGGTCTATTGGCGTGAATTTACCAAAAACGTCGTTCACCACCAAGGATACTGGTGGATGGATCTTGGAGGCGGCTGGCTGGATTCCGAAGAGATCATCAACGAGATTGTGCTGATGAATAACGTCTCCCGAGAGCTTTATCTGGAAAGAGCCACGCATAAAAGCGTTGCAGAGGTTCTTTTGGTGATCAACGAAAACGCAATGCATCACATACGTCACAATGCAGGACTTCACGGTGCCGTAACGCATCATATCGGATCGACCTTCAAGGAAAGCGGTGTCCCCGTCGATTTTTATCGCGCCGCAGATCTGGAAGAGCTTGACCTGAAACAATACAAAATGATCGTTTTCTTGAATGCTTTTTATGAGGATGCGGACAAGCTGCAGAACGTTCTCAAGAAGGCGTCGCCCGATTGCCACATCATATGGAATTACGCGGCAGGAATTCTGGACGCCGTCGACGGAAGCTTCGGCGCGGAGAACG
>JAZOPW010000043.1:0-5606 GCA_045655785.1 Eubacteriales bacterium | reverse complement strand
TCCTTTGGGTGTGTTTTGCGCTCTTTTTGCCACCGAAAAACAGCGCGAAAAAGCATCTATGTATGACAAAAACCCGATGATTCCATCGGGTTTTCGATTGTTCGGATCAGAGGGCCGCCTTTGCCTGTGCGCACAGAGCTGCGAATGCTTCCTTATCGGAAACAGCGATCTCTGCAAGCATCTTACGGTTGAGGTTTACCCCTGCCTTCTTCAAACCGTGCATAAACGTAGAATAGTTCATGCCGTTTACCTTTGCCTGTGCGGAAATTCTGGTGATCCAGAGAGAACGGAAATCTCTCTTCTTCATTTTTCTGCCGGCGAAAGCATAGTTGCCGCTCTTCATTACGGCTTGCTTTGCCATCTTAAAGTGCTTGGATTTTGCGCCCCAGTAGCCCTTGGCTGCCTTGAGCATAGACTTTCTTCTCTTGCGCGTCATCATTGCGCCCTTTACTCTTGCCATCTTTCTTTACCTCCGTTTCGTCTTACTTCAAGACCAATGTCTTCAGATTCTCTGCCATCTTACCCTGCACCATTGTGCTGGAACGCAGATGTCTGAGTCTCTTCGCGCTCTTGTTACCGGTCTTATGACGGTGAGAGCTGTGGAACATCTTTACCTTGCCGTTTGCGGTTACGGAAAATCTTTTGGCAGAAGCCTTATGTGTTTTGACCTTTCCCATTTTAAAAACTCCTTTTCTCATTTCCGGCATTTGGATCCTGCCGGACTACTATCATTCGATTCCCGACCATCGGGAAAATTGACAAGCGGTTTCGCGTGTCGAATTATTTGGCTTTGACAGGTGAAATCACCATACTCATAAATCTGCCGTCGAGCACGGGCTTTTTGTCTACAGTTCCCGATTCCGAGCAAGCAGTCTCAAACTTCTCCAATACCTCACGACCGATATTCATGTGACTCATCTCGCGTCCCTTGAATTTCATCACCACACGAACCTTGTTTCCATCCGCCAAGAAACGCAATGCATGCTTGACCTTGGTTTCAAAATCGTGTGTGTCGATCCGACAGGAAAGTTGAATCTCTTTGAGCTCAACGGTTTGCTGCTTCTTTTTTGCCTCTTTTTCACGCTTATCGCGTTCGAAGCGGAACTTACCGTAATCCATGATCTTACATACGGGCGGAACTGCCTGCGATGCCATCATCACAAGATCCAAGCCACGGTCGTAAGCCATTTCCAACGCCTTTGCGGAACTCATAATGCCAAGTGACTCCCCATCGACACCGATCAGGCGCACTTCCTTTGCGTTGATTTCCTCATTGAGCAGGTTTTCTTTGTCTTTCGCGCTAATAGTTCAACACCTCCAAGCGAAAAAAATACCGTACAAAGACAGTTGTCTCCGCACGGCTACTCCTTCGGACGCAATTACGCCAAAGGTGAAGTTATCAACCCATCGTCACAACCGGTGCGCAGGTGAGAGCGGAGCGCTCTGCTTTGTTTTACTTGCGTATTATACCACATCTTTTCAGCTCTGTCAATACCTTTTTTCAATTTTTTTACTCTTTTTTTGATACACCTTTCGATTTCTTGGTACGAGATGATTTGTCCATCGGAAAATATCACAAAAAAGATTGCCAAAGTATATGGAAAATTCTACTTCGTATGCTTTTTCACAAAAATATTTGCCGATTTTCGTCACAATTGAATATTTACAAAAGTCGTTCTTTTTGGTATAATGTTCTGTGCTGACGGGCAAGAGTCTGTCAGGTTCCCCTTTTTTGCACACTGCATCCTGTTTTTGCGAAGTGCCAAGCTCATGGCATCACCGCGCACTTACAGCCACGGTGTGCAATTTTTATTTGAAATCCAATGAAAAAAGGTTGTTCACGGCAAAAAAAGCGGTGAACAACCTTTTCTTTATCATTTGTAAAACCGAAATCAGAACAGCTTTTCCGGGTAGACGCCCTTGCGGTGCAAGAGCTGCAGCTCTGCGGCTACGGTGTCGCGGTCGGCTTGATAGGTAATGCCGAACCAACGGTCGGGTGAGGACTTTGCGCGCACGGTAAGCGTCTGATTTTTCAAAAGATCGTTGACCATGACGGGCAGCAGACACTCCGCCTTGATGTCCTCCGGGGTCAGCTTACGCAAAAATGCCTCAAAATAATCATCCATTGTCGAGAGAAGCTCGGGGTGGAAGCCCCAAATGTTCATGGAGACCATCTCCTGCGGATCCAATCCGCCGAATTCTCCCACAATCCGATGATCCTCTTCATAATGAATGTCATGCGTCTCATCCACCTTTTGAAGATACCCACGCTCAATGTCGCAAATACCGCGTGTCACACCGCCGTTTTCACTCATGGTGTTCCCCAGAATATAAGGAACCATGCCTGCATCCTGCTTGCCGCCAAGCTCATTCAGCATCCGATACATAATATGGAAGGCTTCCTTGCCGTAGTAATCGTCGGCATTGACGGTGGCAAAGGGACCCTTGATCACATCCTTTGCACACAGAACGGCGTGAACCGTTCCAAACGGCTTGGCGCGCGCGTCAGGCACCGCATACCACGCAGGCATCTTGGTCATGTCCTGTACGGCGTAATCGACGCGTACGCGCCCCTCAAGGCGTGCGCCGATGCTTTCCCGAACGGTATCGACCATTTCCTCCTTCAAAATAAAAACGATCTGTGTAAAGCCAGCTTCGATCGCATCGTGGATCGAATATTCCATCAGAATCTCTCCGTGCGGTCCAACATGAGAGATCTGTTTGTTTCCTCCGAACCGACTACCCAAGCCAGCAGCCAAAATAACAAGTGTTGTTTCCATTTTCTTTCCTTTTGCCTTTCCTTTTGAATCAGAAAAAGATGATTTCAAAATGTAATTGATTGAACAACAAAATCGCTGTTGTCTTTATTATACACCATTTCGTGCAATTTGTCAAGTAGGAGCCTCGGGGATACAAAAGCGCCATCTCAAGGTGCCATTCTAAGTGTCATTCTATCAAAACAGCAAAAGCGCCTATGACCGATCATCGGCATAAGCGCTCTTGTTTTTTATTTCAATCTTATTTTCTCTTTGTGCTGTTAAACAGACCCAGCAGATCGTCAAAATCGTCGTCCTCTACCTTGGGCTGAGCCTTCTGAACAGGCTTTACAACCTTCTTTGGTGTTGCCTCGGGCGCGGGTGCGGCGGTCTTTGCTTCCGTTACGGGAGCAGTCTTTACGGTCGCCGTTCTGTTCACGGTGTTAAAAGGAGAATTCTCGTTCTTCTTGACCTGATTTACATTGCGGTTGGAATCCTCGGGCTTCTTTTCAAAGCCTGTAGCAATGATGGTAATCTTCATCTCATCCTCAAGCTCGTTGTCGAATGCAACACCCCAAATCACGTTTGCATCGGGATGAGCCTCCTGCGCGATGAGCGTGGATGCTAGGTCTACGTCCTCCAGACCAACGTCGGGAGATACCGAAATGCTGATCAGGATACCCTTCGCACCCTTGATAGAGGTTTCAAGCAGCGGGCTGGAGATCGCCTCCTTAGCCGCCTGCTCTGCCTTATCCTTACCAGTAGCCGAGCCTACACCCATGTGTGCATAGCCTGCGTTTGCCATGACGCTGGTCACGTCGGCAAAGTCGAGGTTGATAAATCCGGGAATATTGATCAAACCCGAGATGCTCTGTACGCCGCGGCGAAGAATATCATCGGCAATTCCGAATGCGTTGGAGAGAGAGATCTTTGCGTTGGAGACCTGCTTCAATCTTTCGTTCGGAATCACGATCAAGGAGTCAACATACTGTGCAAGCTCGGCAATACCTGCCTCTGCCTGCTCCATTCTTCTCTTGCCCTCAAAAGCAGAGGGCTTGGTTACGATTCCGACGGTAAGGATGTCCAATTCACGTGCGACGCGTGCCACAACGGGAGCCGCGCCGGTTCCGGTTCCGCCACCCATGCCCGCAGTAATAAACACCATATCGGTTCCTTCCAAAATGGTGCGGATATCGTCGATGGATTCCTCAGCTGCGCGCGCACCGATCTGCGGATTTGCGCCGGCGCCAAAGCCTCTGGTAATCTTTTCACCGATAACCAGCTGATTGGGAGCCTCGGACTTGCGCAGTGCCTGACGGTCGGTATTCACCGATACGAAATCCACTCCGCGGATATTGGTTACGATCATGCGGTTTACGGCGTTGTTTCCGCCGCCGCCCACGCCAATTACTTTAATATTGACGCCGCATTCCAGGGTATCATCATGTTCAAATGTCATGGTAATTTCATCCTCCCGAACTTTACAAATCATTTGAATTTTCCAATTCAAAAAGTTATTCCTATAATATCATACTATCTTTTTTGAAAAAAAGCAAGATGTTTTTTGAATTTTTTTGAATAAATTCACATTTATTTTTCAAAAAAAGGTCAAAAATCCAATTTTCGACCTTTTTTGAATTCAATACGCCATCAAAGCCTCGGCTGTACCGAGTACGCGATAGGTCGGCTTTTGCAGATTGGAAACGTCCACGACCGAGGGTGCCGCAGTGGCGCCGCCCTTGAGACTGAGGATCTCCTCCACAATTGCCAGCTTGGTATTCATGTCGCTGACCTTGCCAAGCTCAACCCGACAGCTTTCCTCCACGATATAGGAAACGCTGTATTTTTTTGAAAAATCGAGGGATGTAACCGTGGAAAGAAGCCCCTTCTCTTCCAAAATATCGATCAGCTCGGTGATATAGGAAAGATCAACATCCGCCTTTTCAAAATGCAACGTACCGCCAATCGAAAGAGAAGAAACATTGGGAAGCTCGACCTTCAAAAAGTCCGCAAAGGCGTCCTCGCTCGCCGACTTCTCCAACACGCAAAAGTTTCGGTCAAGTGAAAAATAATTTCCATTGAACTCGGTATACATCACGTTCTTTCTTTCGGTCACAACAATGCGAACCTGATTGAAGGAACGGAAGATTGAGATCTCGTCCACATACTTGCAGCTGGTCCAGATCCGAGGGTTGACCTTATTCTTATCGATGGCAAGGATCTCTTGTCCCACCTTGATCTGCGATGCCTCTATGATCTCCTCCGCCGTGTGGAATTGGTTTCCCTCCACTACGATCGTCTTTACGCGGAACATGGGCAGAATCAAAAGCAAGAGTCCCACCACAAAGATCATCCCCGCGATCACCGTCATACAACCGCGCAAGAGCGCAAGAAGAGCGGGATCGGGCTTTTTTCTGCGTGCCTCGGGCGGACGGCTTGCAGGTGCCTGACGGGTCTGTGTTTTTTGCATCTGTTCGTTTTTCATTTCCTGTCGGTTCATTTTTCCGTATCCTTTTATAAATTACTTTTCATTGCGTAAGATTCAGAATATCATCCCAGATTCTTCGGTTCGCATCGGCGTCTGCAAAGGACGCGATCGACCGAGACATTCGCGTACGGTGTGGCTCATCACGCCACAAAAGCTTTACCGACGCATTCAAAGAGCCGTCCTTGAGGGTGCTTTCCTCCACCAATACCGCCGCATCGGCGTCAGCCAGGGTTTTGGCGTTGAGAAATTGGTGATTGTCCGCCACATATGGCGAGGGAATCAGCACGCAGGCTTTTTTCATCAAAGCCAATTCCGAAAGTGTCATGGCTCCCGCGCGTGAGATGACAAGGTCTGCCGCCGCC
>JAZOPW010000042.1:0-2801 GCA_045655785.1 Eubacteriales bacterium | reverse complement strand
GCATTGGGCTTGAGAAGCACGGGAACAGAAGAACAGCTCAGCATCTTCTCTACAATGGGACAGAGCTGCTTGGGCCCCAGCGAACAGTTGACACCAATCACGTCGGCATGCATTCCCTCCAGCATGGCAAGCATTGCCTCGGGAGAGGCTCCCGTCATCAGCCTTCCGCTCTCCCCGTAGGCATTGGAAACAAACACAGGAAGCTCGCTGTTCTCCTTTGCCGCAAGAAGCGCAGCTTTGGTTTCATAGCTGTCGCTCATGGTCTCGATCATGATCAGATCCACCCCATACTTGACACCAAGTCTGACCGTCTCCGCGAATACAGCAACCGCGTCCTCAAAATCCAAGTCCCCGTAGGGCCTGAGCAGCTTTCCCGTGGGACCTATGTCAAGGGCAATGAATTTTTCCTGTGTGCCGCGAGAGGTCTCCTTTGCAAGCTTTGCGTTGTTCACCGCCGCACAAATGATCTCCTCCAGCTCCTCTGCAGAAAACTTCAGCCGATTTGCCCCAAAGGTATTGGTATTGACCACGTTGCTTCCTGCGTCAAAGTAATCACGGTGAATCGCGGTTACAACCTCGGGGCGTGTCAGATTCCAACGCTCGGGGTGCTCCCCCGGCAAAAGTCCCGATGCTTGCAACAGCGTTCCCATCCCGCCGTCCAATATGACAATATGCTCTTTTAAAAACTCTTTGATATTCATTCCGATTCCTTTCTTGAAACAATAGGAAAAAACAAATACATTTCACCATTTTCATGAAATCACAACATTATTATAGCACAATCGTACCAAGCCGTCAAGAACCGTTGACGAAAAGGTAAAAACTCATTGACAAAAAGGTAAAAGCATAGTATAATGACAAAAAAAAGAAGGAGGCACATCATGTCTGAATTTTTGGAAATTTTAATGATCGTCAGCTTCGGAGCATCCTGGCCGCTCAATGTGATCAAATCCTGGAAGGCAAAAACAACCAAGGGGAAAAGCCTTGCCTTTTTATGCCTGATCTTTGCAGGATACATCGCAGGGATCGCGTCCAAATTTTTGAATGAAACCTATATGGCAAGCTTTTCAAGCAAGTGGTACGTTCTCTTTTTTTACTTTTTGAATCTGTTTATGGTCGGCATCGACCTCTGCCTGTATTTTAGAAACCTCACTTTGGATAGAAAAAGTGAAGCTAAACGAGGAAAAACATAAAAAAATGAAAAAAAGCAAGAAAAGATGCAACTTTTACTTGCTTTTTTTCAAATTTGGTATATAATAATAGATGTGAAAATTTGGCTTATGAAAGCGTAAACAAACCGGAGGATGAAAACATGAACAAGAATCTCGAAAAGCTGACAAACTTTGAAGGTGTCAAGGGCCCCGTGCTGACCATCGTAATGGACGGCGTGGGATTGGCTCCCGACACCGTTTCCAATGCCGTTAAAGGCGCTTATACTCCCAATCTCGACGCACTCCTTGAAAAGTACCCCACGGTATCTCTCAAGGCCCACGGAACCGCCGTCGGACTTCCCTCCGACGATGATATGGGAAACAGTGAGGTCGGTCATAACGCACTCGGCGCGGGTCAGGTATTCGCGCAAGGCGCAAAGCTGGTCTCCAACTCGATCGAAAGCGGCAAAATGTTCGCGTCGGCTACCTGGCAGGAGTTGATTGCAAACGTCAAGGCAAATGCCTCTACCCTTCACTTCCTCGGACTCTTCTCCGACGGTAACGTACACTCTCACATCGATCACCTCAAGGCAATGCTGAGGCAGGCAAAGACCGAGGGTGTCACCCGTGTACGCGTTCACATTCTGCTCGACGGCCGTGACGTTGGTGAAACCTCGGCACTGGAATATATCAATCCCTTTGAAACATTCCTGTCTGATCTGCGCGATGCAAGCTACGACATCAAGATCGCATCGGGCGGCGGACGCATGACCATCACCATGGACCGCTATGAGGCAAACTGGGCAATGGTTGAGGCAGGCTGGAAGACCCACGTTTTGGGTGAGGGTCGTCAGTTTGCGTCTGCGGCAGAGGCTGTACAGACCTATCGAGATGAGCTTAAGGTCATCGACCAGGATCTTCCTGCATTTGTCATTGCCGAGAACGGCAAGCCCGTCGGCACGGTTGAGAACGGCGACAGCGTGATTTTCTTCAACTTCCGCGGCGACCGCTCGATCGAGATCTCCAAGACCTTTGACACACCCGAGGGAGCCTTTGATAAGTTCGACCGCGTCCGTGTTCCCAAGGTTGTGTATGCAGGCATGCTGGAATATGACGGCGACCTGCACATCCCCAACAAATATCTGGTATCTCCCCCCGAGATCACCAATACCATGAGCGAATATATGGCTAACACGGGAATTCCCGTTCTGGCGATCTCCGAGACACAGAAATACGGTCACGTAACCTATTTCTGGAACGGAAACAAGTCGGGCAAGTTCAATGAGGCGCTGGAAACCTATATCGAAATCCCCTCCGACGTGGTTCCCTTTGAGCAAAGACCCTGGATGAAGTGTGCCGAGATCACCGACAAGCTGATCGAGTGCCTGCAGAGCGGTCAATACAAGTATCTGCGCGTCAACTTCCCCAACGGCGACATGGTCGGTCACACAGGCTCTCTTGCCGCTACCCGTTGCTCGATGGAAGCACTTGACCTGCAGCTTGGCAGAATCCTTCCCGTTGTCGATGCACTCGGCGGCGTGGCTCTGATCACCGCTGACCACGGAAATGCAGACGAGATGTATGAGATGGACAAGAAAACCGGTCTTCCCAAGGCGGATAAGAACGGCAACTACAAGTCCAAGACCAGCC
>JAZOPW010000041.1:0-4765 GCA_045655785.1 Eubacteriales bacterium | reverse complement strand
CCCCAGTTCTACTTCAGAACTACCGACGTTACCGGCGTTATCGAGCTTCCCGAAGGCGTTGAGATGTGCCGCCCCGGCGACAACGTTGATATGACCGTTGAGCTCATCACCCCCATCGCTTGCGAAGAGGGTCTGCGTTTCGCTATCCGTGAGGGTGGTAGAACCGTTGGTTCCGGCGTCGTTTCCAACATTCTCGCTTAATTTGAACCAAATATAAGCACACGGGGAGAAACCCATGCGGTTTCTCCCCGTTTTTAAAAATTTGATCATTCTTTGGGGATTGGTGAAATTCCATACCGGCAGTGAATGGCAAGCGTTGAGAGCCTGCTACAAGTCTGCGAACTTCCAAAAGGAAGCCGATCGGGTGAAATTCCCGAACCGACGGTAAAACAGGCACACAAAAATGCATGCGTTTTTGTATGGCGAACGAAGCGTTCGCCTATCCGAAGCAAGCTTCGTCTGATGCCTGTTTTGAAAGTCCGGATGAGAAAAGAAGCAAAGCACGTTTGCAGTGACTCTTTGTCGCGGCATTTTGTGCGTTCCCCGATCGTTGCGTTGGCATGATCGGGTTTTTCTTTTTCTCTGCAATATGAATATGATTTTATATGGAACAGAGGAGCTTTTTGATGAACAGCGAAAAAAACAGAAAACGAATTCGTTTTGTCGTGATGACAGGTGTGCTCGGCGCTGTCGCCACGGTTTTGATGATGCTGAGCTTTAGTGTACCGTTTATGCCATCCTTTATCAAGATGGATATTTCGGAGCTTCCCGCGCTGATTGCCACCTTCAGTATGGGACCTGTTTCAGGTGTGATGGTATGCTTGATCAAAAACCTGATCAATTTGACCATGACCACAACGGGAGGAGTTGGCGAGCTTTCGAACTTCCTGTTGGGTTGCTGTCTGGTATTACCTGCAGGATTGGTATACCAATTCCGTAAAAGCAGACGTGCGGCATTTCTGGCGGCTTTGGCAGGTTCCTTGATCATGGGATTTGCAAGCTTGCCGCTGAATTATTTTGTAACATATCCTATTTACACAAAAATATTACCCATCGAGCAGATCGTGGGAATGTATCAGGCGATCTTTCCCGGAGTCAACGGGCTTCTTTCTTGCCTGTTGCTGTTTAATGTACCGTTTACCTTTTTGAAGGGATTGATCGATACCTTGTTGACTTTTTTGATCTATAAGCATATTTCGCCGCTGATCAAGGGCGTTCGCTCTTGACATTCGTGCCGGTCTTTGATATAATATAGAGGACGAAAAAAGAAGGGAAGACCCGAAATGACAGAAGCAATTGAACAATTTTTTTTGGAAACGGTAGGCAAGGAGCTTTGTGTGTTCTTTTGCGCAATGCTTCCGATCATCGAATGCCGCGGAGCAATTCCTATGGGGGCGTTGTTTGGACTGCCGTGGTGGCAGACCGCGCTATTCAGCATGGCGGGAAACATGTTGCCGGTTCCGTTTATCTTGTTATTTATCCGCGCTTTTTTGAAGTGGATGCGTACGTGCCGCGTTCGGTTCTTCAATAAGCTCGCGGGGTGGCTTGACCGCAAGATTGAAAAACACAAGGGAACCATTGAAAAATACTCCTATTGGGGTGTGATGATCTTTGTGGGCGTTCCGCTTCCGGGAACCGGTGCGTGGACGGGAACGCTGATCGCATCGGTATTGGGTTTGAATTCCAAAAAGTCCTTTGTTGCCGCGTTGGGCGGTGTTTTAATGGCGACCGCGATCATGACGATCGTCTCTTACGGCATTGCGGCGTTAATTTGATGGCGGTCGGTTTGTCGAAATTGTTTTTATAAAAATAAGGAATCTTTTTTGTAAGAGAGGATTCCTTGTTTTTTTATTGACATAAGTCTGCTTTTGTGATACAATATATACAGGTACCTTACTATTTGATTTGCAAAGGGGTAAAAAATGAACGATTCCGAATTGATGAAGCGATTGATGCGCACCTGTGCATCGGCTCGGCGCAAACCCAAGCACACCGAGTGTGGTGTACATAAGAAACGGGGGTTTGGACATTTGTTGGATCTATTGCGGGAAAGTGACGGCTTGAGTCAACAGCAGATCGCAAATGCTCTTGGGATCCGCCCGCAATCGGTCTCGGAGGCAATTTCGATCTTGGAAAAACGCGGATTGATTCGCAAGGAGAAGTGTCCCACCGACAAACGTAAAACCTTGATTTGGATTACACAAGCCGGCATTGAGCGTCGGGAAGATGTTGCTGTACAAAGGCGGCTACATGCAGAAAATTTCTTCTCAAGTCTGACACAAGAAGAAAAAGAAAGCCTTGGTCGGCTTTTGGAAAAATTGGATCGGTCTTTAAGCAGTGAGAAAGGAGAACAAATCAATGACATCTCGGATGGAACCCACGCATAACAGCGGTGACCGTGTCCCGCCACCAAAGAATTGGAAAGATATCCCTCGCTTTTTACGTGTGTTCATTGGGGACTTTTTCGTTCGTTTTGCTTACATTGTGCGATTGGTATGGAAAACGGGACCGTGGATACTTTTTTTAATGAGCTTCATTGCACTTTTCAAGGGTGTTACGCCTGTCATAGGATCATTGATATCCAAAAACATTTTGAACGAGCTTCAGCAGATCATCAAAATCGGCGGATTGCCAGTAAATGAGTTTTGGCACTCGACTGTTTTTTACCTTTTGATTTTTCTGTTTATCTACCGCACGCTCAATAAGCTGATCAATCATTTCCGCCAGGCGCTGACCAGAATTGCCGGGGAAAAGGTCGTGCGGCAGGTCAAGCTGCAGATCATGGAAAAGTGCAAGGAATTGGATCTTTCTTCCTTTGACGATCCGTCATTTTACGAGCGTATGGAAAATGCCAATCGGGAGGCGGGGAACCGTCCTATCACCATCCTTTCCGAAACATTGGGCGTGGTTAGTACCGTGATCGAATTTATCAGCTACCTGGTCATTCTGTTTACGGCACCCGGGTTAGCACCCGCAACGCTTGTTGTACTTGCTGTTTCGGTTCCGTCTGCCATCATCAATTTCCGATACCGCAAAAAATATGTTCGTTATATTCGCCACCAAACCAAGGAGCGCAGGCAAATGAATTATTTTTCGGGACTTCCTGTTAACAAGAATTTGGTAAAGGAGGTTCGGATGTTTGACTTGAGCGATACCTTTATCCAACGCTACCTTGCAGTTTTCTCCCAATATTATAAGGGAATGCGGCAATTGATCTTGCGTGAAAATCTTTGGCATACGGTGTTGGGAGTTGTTGCAAGCGCAACCAATCTCGGCTTTTATATCTTGATCGCCATACAGGTTTTTTCGGGCGACATGATGATCGGCGATTACTCCCTTTACACGGGGGCGGTTACAACGGTTGCCACGTGTGT
Organism: Eubacteriales bacterium; assembly: GCA_045655785.1. Lineage (GTDB taxonomy): Bacteria > Bacillota > Clostridia > Oscillospirales > CAG-272 > UMGS1865. The sequence goes on along the minus strand of JAZOPW010000041.1, from coordinate 1,391 downwards.
AACGACGTTGATTACCTCATCGGGAACCATTTATGAGGGGACATTGTTTATCGATAACCTGATTACCTTTATGAATGAGGAACGTCGCATCGTTCCTCGCATCGATTCGCCTTTTCCGGTCAAGCGCGGAGAGGGACATACCGTTGAGTTTCAAAATGTGTCCTTCCGCTATCCCGGAACAGACCGCGATATTCTGAAAAATGTGAATCTGACGATTCGGCAAGGTGAGACCGTGGCGCTTGTCGGATTGAACGGGGCGGGGAAGACCACGCTGATCAAGCTGCTTTTGCGACTTTACGATTCCACGGAAGGACAGATCCTGTTGGACGGAAAAGATATGCGCGATTATGATCTGCAAAGCTTATATGCAACCTTTGGGATCATTTTTCAGGATTTCGGGAAATACGCGGTCAGTGCCGAGGAGAATATCCGATTTGGTGACATTCGCCGTGAGCGTGACGAGGCGCGTGTACGCTATGCCGCCGAGCAAAGCACGGCACACGAGTACATAGAGGATTTATCGGACGGATACGATACACCCCTGATGAGAATTTTTGAACCAAACGGAGCTGAGCTTTCGATCGGTCAGTGGCAAAAGCTTGCTATTGCGCGCGCGTTTTATGCAGACTCGGATATTCTGATCCTTGACGAGCCGACCGCTTCGCTCGATCCCATTGCCGAGCAGGAGATATTCAATCAGTTTGACCGTTTGCGCGAGGATAAGACCACGATATTCGTTTCTCACCGACTGTCCAGTGCCACGGTTGCCGATCGAATCGTTGTGCTTGGGGACGGCAGAGTGCTGGAATGCGGCTCGCATAGCGAGTTGATGGAGCGTCGCGGAGAGTATTATAAGCTGTTTTCCACACAAGCCAAGCGTTACATTTCGGAGCAGACCCTCGAGGCTTGAGTGCTGACCTTTTTCAAGTAATGTCATGACCATCAGCACGGTTGATGGTCATGATTAAAAAAAATTTTTACAAAACATAAAATCCTCTTGCAAAAAAGCACAGGATATGATATACTATACGTAATAAAATATATCTTATCAAGAGTAACGTAGTGACAGGCACGATGATGTTACAGCAACCTGCAGTTGTAAGGTGCTAATTCCTGTTAGATGAGAGCCGCAAACGCTCCGTCATGTCGGGGCGTTTTTGTTGTGAGAAATCGAAAGAAGAAAAAGATATGTTTTAGAATTTAAAACATGAGGAGTGCGAAAGAAGAATGAGCAAGAAGTTATTTACAAGTGAATCGGTGACCGAGGGACATCCCGATAAGATCAGCGATAAGATATCCGACGCGATCCTGGACGAAATGCTGCGCCAGGACCCCGAGTCGAGAGTTGCATGCGAGACCTTTTGTACCACGGGTCTGGTCTGCGTGATGGG
>JAZOPW010000040.1:0-2685 GCA_045655785.1 Eubacteriales bacterium | reverse complement strand
AGAATCCAGTTCTCGGACATCGCGGACTGCTTAGTGCTTGTCATCAACTCGTTCTCTACCAGCACGTCTTATGAAAACCAGACCAAAAAATCCATCACCAACGAGTTTATCTACTCGGCAATGAACGACTTTTTGCGTCAGAACCTGGACATCTACTTCACCGAGAATCCCTTGGAGGCAGAACGCTTTGCCGCGCAGGTACTGGTCAACAAGCGCAGCCGTGAGTCGGCAGACGCGACCAGACTGAACATCAAAAAGAAGCTGACCGGCACCATCGACATTGCCAACCGCGTGGAAAAGTTCGTCAACTGCCGCACCAAGGACGTCTCGATCCGCGAGCTTTACATCGTAGAGGGTGACTCGGCTCTGACATCCTGTAAGCTGGCAAGATGCGCAGAATATCAGGCGATCATTCCCGTGCGCGGTAAGACGCTCAACTGCCTCAAAGCCGACTACGAGCGTATTTTCAAGAGTGAGATCATCACCGACCTTCTCAAGGTCATCGGTTGCGGCGTGGAGATCCAGGGCAAAAAGGTCAAGGGAGACCTGACCGCATTTGATCTGGACGCGCTCAAGTGGTCCAAGATCATCATCTGTACCGATGCGGACGAGGACGGCTTCCAGATCCGTACCCTGCTACTCACGCTGTTCTATCGCCTGCTGCCTACCCTGCTTCAGGAAGGCAAGGTATTCATCGCGGAATCTCCCCTGTTTGAGATCCAGACCAAGGATCAGACCTACTTTGCATACGATGAATTTGAAAAAGCCGAGATACTCAAAAAGATCGGCAACAAAAAATACACGCTACAAAGATCCAAAGGTCTTGGTGAGAACGACCCCGACATGATGTGGCACACCACCATGAACCCCGCAACGCGCCGACTGGTTGCGGTCACCCCCACCGACGCAGAGGCGACCAACATCATGTTCGACACGCTGCTTGGCGACAACCTGGCAGCCAGAAAGGTGTTTATTGCGGAAAAGGGCAACCAGTATATCAAGGATGCCGACATTTGACGTTTTTCACAACGACCCGCGCAAACTTTCGTAAAATTTTCACAACAAATTGAGTGTTTTTCATGATTTTCCTCTTGATTTTTTCGACATACTGTGGTATGATATTGCAGTAAATAAAAAAGAAGGAGAGAAACACCATGCTCAAGAAGATCGGCAGAGTTACCTACGACACCGAGACCGCTACCCTGATCGTTAAGAAGACGGTTGGCTACTACGGCGATCCCGCAGGTTATGAGGAAATCCTGTTCAAGACCCCCGCAGGTCACTACTTTGTGTACACCAACGGCGGTGAGCAGTCCCTGTACCCCACCGAGGGCATCAAGAGACTCAAGGCAGAGGACGCTGAGAAGTTTATCGCTGAAAACGCGTAAAAAGCGCGCATTGACATATTCTCCGAGCGGGATTTTCCCGCTCGGGATTGTCAGACCCTGTATTTTGCAAAATAAAATTAAAAAAAGTTGAATTTTTTTGAAAATAATGCTTGACAAGTCGAAAATTTTGTGATATGATATACAGGTCGTCAAGATAATATGGAGAGATGGCCGAGTGGTCGAAGGCGCACGACTGGAAATCGTGTTACCCTCAACCGGGTACCAGGGTTCAAATCCCTGTCTCTCCGCCAAAAAATTCCATCGCAATAGCGATGGAATTTTTTTATCCAAGCCGCAGGCTTGGCATATCATCACGCGTCAGCGTGCATATCATCAACAAAGGCAGAAAATCATTCTGCCTTTGTTGTATATCATCACGCGCACGCGTGCATTACGCATCTCCCTGCGGCTTGATGATATACAAGGCTTCGCCTTGATGATATACAACACTTCGTGTTGATGATATACACGCCTTACGGCGTGATTGAGATGCGAATACTGAAACACTGTTGCTTTTTATGCAGAAGTATGTTATAATGTTGCTCAAGAGGTGATATTATGTCAAAAAAACTATTTGCTAACTTATTCCGAACAACTTGCCACAGAGATTGAGCTGATGTGCAAAAATTGCAAAGTGTCATCTAACACAGTATTTCAAATCCGAAAAAGCTCCAGCAGCGTATATGCAAATATTCGCGAGGCAATTTATGGACAAAGCAAAGCTGATATGCTTTCTAAATTTGAAATTGCTCTCAAGGAGTGCAATGAAACGGAAGGTTGGCTACAACTGTTATTCAATACAAATGACATTGATGAGATCACCTATAAGAAACATCGAAACCTGTGTGGTCGTATCAGGAGAATGCTGATTGCGAGTTGTAAAACTCTTAAAGAGAGCAAAAAATAACAAACGGCTTTTCTGCCCAACGCAACAGCGTTGGGTTCTCTTTTTCTGGCGGATCGCCTCACGATTTGAACCCTAGCAGTAAAGCAAGATGCCCTTTCGGGCATCTTGCTTTACTGCTAATTTGCGCTGGGCAACTAATCGGTCTATGAGACTATCAGCGCAAATTCGGGTTCGTAAATCCCTCCCGGCACAAAGTTACTATCTAAGACGCGGACAGCCAAGAACACCATCCCCACTCAATCGTCCCTCTTTCTTTCGCTAAAATCCCCCACTCTATTGCTTTTCTCATAGATCTCATGTATAATAAAGACACTCCCCAAGCTATTTGGCACTTGGGACGCCACATTCTGTATAAGAGCGAGGTAACGCATGACCAAATTCAAACAAGGC
>JAZOPW010000039.1:0-2290 GCA_045655785.1 Eubacteriales bacterium | reverse complement strand
TGACGATAATATCCGCGTTTTTATCCGACAGATTGAGATTGACAATATCCTGCTTGGCAAGCATGGATTTACCCGATCCCGATACACCCGTGATAAAAGCGTTTCCGTTTAGCAATTCAGAACGGTTAACCATAATGAGGTTCTTGGAGATCGCATTGTTGCCGAGATAGATCCCCTTTTTGTGGCAGACCTCCTGCACACGAAACGGCATGAAGGCGGCAAGGCTTTCGGTGGTCAGCGTTCTGCGGATGCGGAGCTTGGTGCCACCATACGGCAAAGTGGTATTCAGCCCCTCCAACTGCTGCCAACGGAGAATTGACATGGAACAAAGGTGCTTTCGCGCACATTGTTGGATGCTCTCGGTATCTGCGTCAAGCTGTTCCTTGGTGTCAGCCGTATGCACCACGGTTATGAGCGCGGGGATCATGCGCTGGTCACGGGATACAAGATCGTTGAGGAATTCCCTGCTTTCCTCGCGTTGGCGTTCCATATCGTAGGGAACGGTGGCAGAAAAGTTATTGTTCTGATTCTGCTTTCTCTGCCAATTACTGATGTTTGTTTCTACCGCCAACAGCTTGTTTTCCCCATGCCGTACTGCTTTATCCATGGGGATCGGCTCGGCATCAATCGAAAGCATCAGGTTGCGGTCAATGTCGGTCAGCTCGGCAATAAAGCTGTCCTTGATAAAGTTTGCATAATCTTTGAGATAGAGGACACGCCCGTATCTCCCGTCCATCTTAAAATGGTCGCTCCGAAATTCCATAGATTGGGGCGCAATGGCGATCTTGAAGTCGTGTCCTCTTTTGGCATTGAGGATGCGGTCATAACGAAAATCGTCCTCGTTGCCACGGTGGAAAAAGTCAAAGATCATACGCAGTTTTTCTTCGTCGTTGACCTCATACAAATCCGAGCCAAGCTCTGCAAATAGGGTTCGGAACTCACCCTCCACACGGGTAAAATATGCCCTTGCTTCCTCCAAGGTCTTTTTCTCCACACTTACGGTCAGATACTTGTCCTGCACAATGCCGCAGGACAGATTGGCGTTGCGCTCCAAGATCGAATTGTATTCGTTGCGGTAGCGGTCAAGTCGGTCGCCCATGAGGGGGATCATATTGGTCTTTTCAAATTGGCTTCTCTGTATTCTGCGGTTGTTGATCGTGATCTTGCTTGTAGCCCCTGCATCGAGGCTGTTGAGAATATCCGAGTAGGCAAGGAATAGGTTCTCTTTGTCCTCTCCCGAGGCTACCGAATAGTTGACGTCGGTAAACCGAAAGGTCTTTGACCACAGATTGCGACCGACAAGACAGATGCCGTCCTCACAGACACCTAACAATGGAATTGCTTCTTCCACGGTAGTGGGGACGGCATCGGGTTCGTATTTGGGTTTGCTTTTAAAAAACATCACTGTTCTCCTTTTCCATAATCATTTTTGCCCGTAAAGGTCAATGCGCGAGGCATTTTCATTTCACTCCGAAACCAAGCCCTCACGATCCGCTCAGCGTACATCCCGTTGTAGCGAATAAAGCCCAATGCGGCAAAGGGCGCGGCTCCGAGCATACAAAGCCATGACAGTGTTTCGGCATCCAAAAAGGAACGGCATCCGAAATAGACCGCCACCGCCGCACCGCAGGCAAGGATCGAAAAAAGAAACTGCCGCACCGACAGTCCGAAAAACATGGTTTCGTTGTATTCTTTGATCTCTTTGTTGATTTTGATTTCCATAAAACCTCCTTAAAGTCCCATCATGTCCCGCACCACTCTGTCCGATAGCTTGATCGTTCCCACAAGCACCAGCATATTGAAGATCAGCTCTCCCACGTATTTCCACACCTGCGTCACCGCCGTAGCAGACGGATCGACCGATGGGGGTGACGCGGCAAAGAGCGAATAGATGATGCAGGCAAGCACAATGATCGCACCCTCCAAGCAGACCGCCGCATAGGACTTGATAAAGGATTTTCCCACGTGGCTGGTTTCCTCCCCCGCGAACGAGGATAGCGGAATGGGCGCAATGGCGGCATAAATGTAGATTTTAAAAAATCTTCCATACACCGTCATGATCATAATAAAGGACAGAATGGTGACGATTAGGCTACCGATCAGCGTGACTGCCCATAGGGGTACACTTTCCCAAAATCCGCAGGCTTCAATCGTGTCTATCATACTCTGCGGCAGACTCATTCCGCCCTGCCCCACAACGCCCGACGTTTCCATGATCTTTGCAACGATCCCTTGCGCAATCGTGAACATTGCCATCATGAGATCAAGTCCCCAAGTGACAGCCGCTTTT
>JAZOPW010000038.1:0-3359 GCA_045655785.1 Eubacteriales bacterium | reverse complement strand
ACCCTGCAGTTCCCCTTCTGCTATCTCGCAACCGAAAAGGAGCTGGAGCTGGTCGAGCTTTGTCGCAAGCATGACGTCGGCTTCATCGCAATGAAGGCGCTTTCGGGCGGACTGATCACCAAATCCGACGCGGCATACGCTTGGTTGGCGCAATATGAAAACGTTCTGCCGATCTGGGGCATTCAGCGCGAAAGCGAGCTTGACGAGTTCATTCAATACATGACCGAGCCGCCCACCATGACCGACGCGATCAAAAGCACGATCGAGACCGACCGTCGCGAGCTTTTGGGCGACTTCTGCCGCGGATGCGGATATTGCATGCCCTGCCCTGTTGGGATCGAGATCAACAATTGTGCGCGTATGGCACAGCTGATCCGACGCAGTCCCTCGGCAAATTGGCTGACCGAGGAATACCAAGCCAAAATGCGGAACATTCAAAGCTGCATCGAGTGCGGACACTGCCGCCGTAAATGCCCATACGGTCTTGACACTCCCAATCTGCTCAAGCGAAATTTAGCAGACTATGAAAACATTCTCTCGGGGAAGATCAAAATATAATTATACGAAAGCATGAAATTTTCCTTGCGCCTTGTACGCATTTCTTGTCCCACATCGTCTGCTCCAATACAAAAAGCCGCCAAAAAGCGGCTTTTTGTATTGGAGCAGGTGACGGGAATCGAACCCGCGTATTCGGCTTGGGAAGCGGACACTCTGCCATTGAGTTACACCTGCATGGGTGGTTTCTGTTCTCGGAACACGTTATATTATAATACAAAATGCGTCCGCTGTCAAGAGAAACGGACGCATTTTTTCAAAAAAGATTCGACATTTTACAGGGTCTGACCACGTTATGAAAACTCTCGGATATAATAATCCGAAAACTTGCTGATCTCACTGTTGAGATACGAATACCCCAACTGCTCGGCAAGGGTCTTCTCCCCCGAGAACATATTCACGCCAAGCCCCAACCGATTGCCCTCAATGGTAAAGCCCATGGCTGCAAGAGTTGTCGGAAACAGATCCATGCTGGTAAAAATTCTGCCTGTTGTAATCGATTCGTCGGCATCAACTGCGGAATTGAGGTAACAATTGTAAATGGTACGGTCATATTCATTCACATCGCCGACCAGTGTGGTATCCATTCTGGGATGATCCCCCGTCACGATGATCACGCTGTCCTCATAGAAATCCTGCTCCATGCACCACTCCACGAACGCGGCGGCCTGGCTGTCGGCACAGGCAACCACATTTTCCAGCCGTCCGTTGTATGTATACTTACACTTATCGCAACGGTATCCGTTTACATGATGCGTGTCTACCGTCAGCATGGTAAAATTGAAGGGTTGATCACCTGCGGCAAGCTCGGTAAGCTCATCCTTTGCAATCTCGTACAGAATCGCGTCCTCATAGCCCCACCAAACGTAATAGTCCTCTTCAATATACCCCTCCTCGCGAGCAGTGTATAGGTCGAAGATCTCATAATTCCCATGCTGGGTAAAATAATCTCTCCGTCCAGCGAAGGATGCATTGGAGCCGCACAAAAACTCTTGCTTATATCCCTTTTCCTCAAGAATATCACCAAGATTGGTCAGACCCGCAGCAAAGGTTTCGCGCTTGGACATCGAGTTACCCTCTATAGGGAAAGAAAACGGAATGCCAGACGTGGTGGCAAGCAAGGCACCCATGGTCCAATAGGTACCGTCTGTGATGTGAAAGCCACCCAACTTTCCGTCGGTTTTTTCGGTAAAGGTAATTCCCTGCTCGACAAGCTCGGTCAGCTTTGGCATATAGTTATACAAGGGTTGTGATCCGCCAACTGCCTCGGACGCATAGGTGGTTTCCATGCTTTCGAGATAGATATAGATCAGATTTTTCGTTTTTCCGTCCGCCGTAATCTCAACGGTATCGGGATCGACATAATAGTCCTCATAGATCGTGGTCTTTTGACTCAACGCCTCAATATACGCAGGCAAACGAAGGGCATAGACCGCAAAGCCAAGAGAACTGATCATCACGACCGCGCAAAACATCGCGCAGATCCGTCGCACCCAAACATACGGACGAGTGAACAGCCAGATCAATATTGCGCCTGCGACATAAAACACCGCCGCACCTACCACCCACGGAACGCAGGACGTGATAATGAGCGAGACTGTGCTCTCCCCCGTTCCCTTCAAGGGGGACGCCAACGTATAGAGCAGCGTCTTGAATTCGAGGTCAAAATTATTCATGTACCAGATACAGATCACGAACGCCGCAACACCGAACAAGAACAGAATTCCAAAAACCACGCTCCATATTACATACCGCTTGGTGCTGTACGTTTGCTTTTCATTTTTTGTATTCAAGGTTCAAACTCTCCTATCCTTTCAAAATCATCAATAAAAAGTAGCAACTTCCTGCGCGGGCTTCACGGCAAACTCGGTGTTGGTCACGTACAGCACAGGTCCGACCCCGCGGTAAAGCTTGTGCTTTTCCACCTTGATCTTTCCCGTAAAGGTGACCCAATCGCGTGTTTTGAGCGACGGCGTCTCGGCAAAAACGCAGACCAGCGGATGATAGGCAATATCATCGGCGCAACAGGTCATCACGTGTCTTCCCGCCAGAATATTGGAGCCGTCACGTGCCACAATGCCCTTGAATTTCACGGTCTTTCCGTTGTATTTGTCCATTTCCTCGGAAAGATCGCGATAGAAGAGCGCATAATCGTTGTCCTCAATGTTGACCACGGGTGCGTCAAGATCAAACGGAAGCGGATCCTCGATCTCATCATACTCCACGTGTCCGTCGGGATAGTCGTAGGTAATGGCGGCACGTCGGGAAATACCGCGAACCACCTTGTGGATCTCTTCCTTATCGATGTCGTCGGGAGTACGGTTGAGCACGATCATCTCGCAATTGAGCAGCTTGTCCACCATCAACTGCCGCATATTGGCATTATACGACAGGAACGTGGAGGCATCGGCGAACATCATTTCCTGATAGATCGCCCAATTGTCGGGCAGATTCTCATACAGCGTATTGAGCATCCACATGCCGTTGTATTCAATGACCACGCGATCGAGACGGTGCTTTTTCGCAAGCGCGGTCAGGGTTTCCTTGGTGAAGTCGGCTTCATTCTCGATCTGCTCGAGATAGACGTTTTGTCCCCAAAAGCGCGAAAGATCCAGCTCGTCCACGCCCTCCTCACATTGAATGATCAGGGTCTTCTCGCCCGAGTTGAACTTCTGATCCTCCATGGATTCCTGAATAATATGCGTTTTACCGCCCTCCAAAAATCCCGTAAAGAGGTATACGGGTAATTTATTTGACATATCAATACCTCTTATTTCACGCCGAACAGCTCGGCAAGCGCATTC
>JAZOPW010000037.1:0-2614 GCA_045655785.1 Eubacteriales bacterium | reverse complement strand
ACGGCTTCCATGCCGAACATGGCGAGCGCCTGATTGACCTTATCCATCCGAACCGTTTCCTTGCCTTGCTCGAGTTCCCGAACAAATCGCAGTCCCAAACCCGAACGGATTGCAAACTCCTCCTGCGTGAGCCCTGCTTCTTTTCTTTTTTGTTTAATAAAATTCGCAATCGTATTCATAGTACCTTTATTATACACCCGAACGGGTATTATGTCAATAGTTTTTTATAAATTTATACCCGATTGGGTGTTATTTTGAATTGATTTTGCTTACAATACCCGAAAGGGTATAATTTTAGATCGAAAACAATACTTTCAACCTCAAGAGGCTACTTCAAAAATCAATCATAGCCTTTTGAGGTTTTAAATATTCCAAACGATCTCGGTGGTGCCGTCGGAATCGATGTAGATCTTGTTGATAAGCAAATTGCACACCGCGCGGCGCTCCTCATAATTGGCTTTCGTCCATTTCCCTGAGAGATTGATCACTTGGATCACCTCGGATTCTTCGGCTTCAAGAACCTCCATTTTGATCAACAACTCGCGTTTTTCGTCAGCCAGCTTTTTGGCACGCTCATTCAAAAGTGCTTGCAGTTCGCTTTCCACCTTGTCCTGCATCATCAGCTCTACCAACCGCTCCTGCGCGACTTTGATCTCGGACAGTCGATTTTTGATCGCGTTGATCTTGGCGGCATTGTCGGTTGTGATGCGTTTGCGCCCATCTTTGAGTGTTAGGAGCTTTTCCGAGATCAGCTGATAGACCATGTCCTCCAGACTGTCGGCATAGAGCGTAACTTTAACACCTTTGCAGATTCGATTGTTGATCTTTCCGCTACAGCTGAAATAACGTGTGCGTGAGCCGTCGACATGCAAGCCGCCCTTGGTGACCGTCATGGTTCTGCCGCAGGATTTGCAGACGAGCTTTCCTCCAAGCCAACTGGTGTGATTGCTCAAGGACTTGCCGATCTGCTTGTTCTTGACAAGCTTTTTTTGACATTGTAGCCATATTTCTGAGGCCACCACACCCTCGTGCTTCATGACCACGATTTTTAGATCTGAAAAATCCTCGGCGGTGTGCTTGGTCTTGCCGTAAAGCTGAACACCGTGGACACCGTCAAATTCGGAGATGTCGCTGACGATATTGGCATTTCGCTTGGAGAAATATTCAAAAATATCGTTGTCGGCACGCACGTAGATCGGATTCTGCAAAATCGCGGATAGCTTTGCGGTAGACCACGAGCCTTCGGTAGGGAGAATATTATTTTGGATCAGATTATCCATCAACCGGCGCAAGGACACACCGCCGACCGCATAGTTTCCAAAGATGTATTTGATATGCTCGATCTCTTGATCGGCAGGACAAAGCATTTTCGTACGTATTCCGTGGATTTCTGTTTCCATGAGGTGGAATCCGTATGGTCGCCTGCCGCCCATGTAAAAGCCAAGCTCCGAGCGGTGCTGATAGGCTTGTGTGACACGTGCAATGATGCTCTGTCGCTCGAACTCGGCGAAGACCATAAGTATTTTCACTATCATTTCGCCATACGGACTAGACGTATCAAAGGACTCCTGTGAGGACACAAACTGGACATTGTGCGCCTTGAACACCTCTAGCATATTGACGAAATCTGTCAAACTGCGCGAAATACGGTCAAGACGGTACACGATGACCTTGGATATACGACCTTTCTCGATCTGACGCATCATGCCTTGGAAGCCCTCACGGTCGGTATTGCCGCCCGAGTAACCGTTATCTACAAACGAAATAATTTTTTCTTTTCGTTCCTCAGGCTTCAGCATCGCCTTGCAATACTCAAGCTGCGTTTCGCAGCTGATTGAATGTTCTCTTTCCACGGACTTCCGCGCATAAAGTGCAATCGCCATACGGATTCTCACCTCCTTTCTTTTAAAATTTTAGTCGATGGCGTATGTTTTATTTGTGGCTAAACAGCCGATACAGTGCCTCTACGATCTCCTCCTCGGTGTCCTTTCGGTCGCCGATATCCAATACGCGCTGCACGATGCGATAGGTACGGTTCTTAACATCGGTATATTCTGCCATAACTGTTCACCTCCTTCTTTTTATCATATGCCGCCGAGCGGAATTAGATACTTCCGCAAATCGGGCGATCTAATGTAATAGTATGTTCTTCCGAGACCATAATGTCCGTAAAACCGCCTTCAAGCTCACGGTTGACAATCTGCAAAAGCTTTTGCAGACTGTGTGTGTAATAGATGGTGGTCAGACCTTGCGGAGTGATGATTTTGTCACCTGCTCGGGCATCGCAATAATGACACCGAGCAATCAAGGCTTTTTCTCCGTCCAACGAAATTTCAAGATAAATCTCCCGCCGAAATTTATTCTTGAAAATCGTTTTCAAAAGATTCTGTTCCTTCAACAGCAACAGAATGTTCTTCTTCTCACAACGTAGATGCCGCTCGAACAGCTCTTGCTTGGACACTGTGGGTGCATCCGCAAACTGTACCGATGCAAAATCCTTATCCAGTTCTGCCCGAAGCATGTCCAAGAGCCGTTCCTGCGGGATCTTTTTGCTCACCAAGTCGGATCGTAGCCATGTCGTTCTGTGAGCCAAGGAGTTGTGTGTGAATGTTGT
>JAZOPW010000036.1:0-3769 GCA_045655785.1 Eubacteriales bacterium | reverse complement strand
CGGCGGCGTATCTTACGGATGATACCTTGAAGCCTCCGTACCTTGCGCTTGTGGTGTCGGGCGGTCACACAAATATTTTCTCGGTTGAAGATTACCGAGATTTTAAGATTGTGGGCACTACAAGAGACGATGCGATAGGTGAAGCGTTTGATAAAATAGGCAGAGTAATCGGTATGCCTTATCCCGGCGGCGCGGCATTGGACAAGCTGGCATATGAGGGCGATCCCAATGCCATTTTGTTGCCCTCTCCCGCGCTGGGCGGTGATAATCTTGATCTTTCGTTCAGCGGCATCAAGACGGCAACGCTCAATTATCTGAACGGCAAGGCGCAAAAAAACGAGCCTGTCAATCGAGCCGATGTGGCGGCAAGCTACACGCATCGGATCGTGGAGGCATTGGTCAAAAAGACCGAGGCGGCGATCCGCGCGAGCGGTATGAAGACTCTGGTGCTTGCGGGCGGTGTGGCGGCAAACAGCCATTTGCGGGCGGCGTTGGAGCAGCTTTGCAAGCGGATGGGCATCACACTTGCCATGCCCGAGCGCGCACTTTGCGGTGACAACGGTGCGATGATCGCGGCGGCAGGCTACTTTGAATTGATGCGCGGAAATCTTGCCGATACGTCTCTGAATGCGTCGGCAAACGATGACGGAACGTAAGACGGGTGTTGACTCGCTTTGTGACTTTCGTCGCTTTTCACAAAAAAATGAAAGGGCGTCGATGATTTTCAAAAAAACACTTTTCCACAAGGGTTTTCCACAGTGTGTGGAAAAGTGCATTTCAAAGGCGCAATTCGTTAAAAAATTGGTGTAAAAAAGAAGAAAAAGCTCCATATTTATCGCTTTTTTGTGGAGAACTCTGTTGGTTCTGTTGAAAAAGCGATTATGTATGGGGTGTGGAAAACCGGTTTTGTGTGGAAAAAAGGGCGGCTTTGATTCGTCAAATTCTTCGTCATTCTTCACAAAAGCATCGGAAAGGATGGTCAAAAATGGATTCCGAAAACAATCAATTTGAGGCTCTGCAGACCGTTGGAATGGAGCGTCCGAACGTCTCTCCCGCGGTGATCCGCAGACTGCCTCGCTACTTCCGATATTTGCGCGAATTGATCCGTCAGGGGAAAATGCGCATCAGCTCGGGTGAGCTTTCGGCAATGATGAGCGTCACGGCGTCGCAGATCCGACAGGATCTGAACTGCTTTGGCGGATTCGGTCAGCAGGGGTACGGATATAACGTGAATTATCTGTATGCGCGGATCTGTGAGCTGTTGGGCGTCGGTGCGGGGATCCGTGCCATCATCATCGGCGCGGGAGATTTGGGACGTGCGCTTGTGCGTGCGCCGATGTTTGAAAAGCGCGGCGTGGACATCATTTCGATGTTCGACGTCGATCCCAATCTGATCGGTCGAACCGTGGGTGGTGTGACGATTCGCGGCATGGGTGAATTGGAGAAATTTTGCTCCGAGCTGCCGATCGATATGGCGGTTCTGACGCTCCCGAAGGATCACGTGGCAGAGGTCTCCGAGCAGCTGGTGCAGTACGGGATCAGGGGACTTTGGAATTTCACGGGTAAGGAGCTTGCGGTTGACCCCTCGCGTGTGGTGGTGGAAAACGTGCATTTGGGAGATTCGTTGATGATCCTGAACTACCGTATGTGTCAAAAGGACGATGCGTCTCAAAAATCATGAGCTTTGACCGAAAGGAAATCGATAGAATACGATGAAATTGAATTTTATGCAGGACGCTTTGGTTCTGCCGGGCGCGGTGCTTTTGCACAGCCAAGCCGATGCCGTACAGCTAAGAGTGCTGTTGTGGCTTGCGTCGGATCTGTCTCTGGCACAGAAAAACAAACAAAAACAGCTTGCCAAGCTTGCCGATTGCGACGTGAAGACGGCTTGTGAGGCAATCGATTTCTGGCTCTCCAAGGGCGTGCTGACCGTTGATGACGGAGAGATGGCGGAAAGCTCCGAGACCGTCAAGACGACGGAATCGAAAGCAGGGACAAAATCGGAATCGAAATCGGCATCGAAATCGGGGTTGGCAGAGACTTCTCCCGCGCCAAGGCTGGTACGCCGTGCCGAGGAGCTTCCGAATTATACATCGGTTGAGCTTGCCGAGCTTTTGGAAAAGCGGGCTACGGTGCGCGCCCTTGTGGACGAGGCACAGCAGCTGCTTGGTAAGATGTTCAACCCGAGCGAGATCAATATTTTGGTCTGTATGTACGATTATCTCGGCTTGAGCGAGGAGGGGATTCTGCTTCTCCTGTCTCACTGCAAGCGGATCGGCAAGATCAAGCTTCGCTCGATCGAAAAATACGCATATCAGCTTGTAGAGCGCGACATTACCACGCCCGACGCATTGGAAGAGGAATTCCGTACCGTTGAAGCGATGTACAGCTTTGAGGGGCAGGTCAGATCGTTGTTTGGCATGAAGGCGCGCGCGCTGACGAGCCGCGAGGAAAAAATGCTTCGCGCATGGGTGTCATTTGGCTACGACATTGAGATCGTGCGCCGCGCCTATGAAATGACGGTGACGGCGACAAACGAGGCGTCGGTGCCGTATGCCAATTCGATCCTTGAGCGTTGGAATGCAGATGGGCTTCATACTGCCGAGGAGATCGACCGTGCGGTTGCCGAGGAAAAAGAGAAAAGACTTGGCAAAAAGAATCCGCAAAAGTCAGCAGAGCCTACACTCGGAAACAGCTTTGATACCGACGATTTCTTTGAAGCGGCGTTGAGGCGTAGCTTTTCGGAGCCGATTGAGAAGAAGTAATGTTTGTATGCTTTTGCGCTTTCGCAAGCAGAACCGCAAATACTCAACTTATGTCTAAAGCGATCAAAGATTCCCTATTTAGCAAATTCCTTTTTGGGGAAAGTTCTTGGAGGTGTCGGAATCTTCTTTCAAGAAGGTTCTGACAAAAAAACAAAGGAGAAGAGTATGGGATACAATAAAGAAAATTTCAAGCGGATCCGTGAGGAGTATGCAACGAAGTCGTTTCGAGCGCAAGCCGAGGCGGATGAGCGACGCATTGAGCTTTATGCGGCGATTCCCGAGCTGCGCGAGCTGGACAAAACGCTGTCCGAGGTGGGACTTCGCATCATGGAGGTCGCGCTCAAAAACGGAGACGTGGAGCGTGGAATTGCCGATCTGCGTGCCGAGAACGAGCGGATCAGCCGTTCGCGTGCCGCTCTGTTGCGTGCGAACGGATATCCTGCAGACTACAGTCAGCCGCATTACGAGTGCGACGCGTGTCGGGATACGGGATACGTGGGGATCCAGATGTGTACCTGCATGAAACGCCGCTTGACCGAGGCGGGGATGGTTTCGTCGGGGCTTTCGGGGTTGATGCGCGCGCAATCGTTTGAGAATTTTTCGCTCGACTATTACAGGCAGAATCCGCAGGAGCTGCAGACCATGACCCGCAATTTCAACACCGTGCGTGAGTACGCAAAGGGGTTTGAGATCAAGGAAGGCAAGCCGATGCCGCAAAGTCTGCTGTTTTTGGGCGGTACGGGACTCGGAAAGACCCATCTTTCCACGGCAGTGGCAAGGACTGTGATCGACCGGGGGTATGACGTGCAGTACGTGACGGCAGTGGGGTTGATTCGGGATTTTGAGGCAAAGCAATTTGAGAAGGGTGTGGGAATGAAGAACGATCCCGAGCGATACGCAGAGGCGGAGCTGCTGATCATCGACGATCTGGGAACCGAAAGCCGCACCGGCTATACCATGGCAACCATGGCGGATATGATCGATCAGCGGTTGCGCGCCGATAA
>JAZOPW010000035.1:0-9387 GCA_045655785.1 Eubacteriales bacterium | reverse complement strand
GCTCACAGAACGACATGGCTACGATCCGACTTGCATACGCACTCATTGTCAACTGCTCGTCTGCACATAACCCTTGATACGTCCAATCAACCAGATCATCGGAGCACCAGCACTGTATGCCAACCTCGCCGTCATTTGTGGAGCAATACATATAATAACGACCGTTCCACCGCATCACAAACGGGTCACCTACGCCGCAATCGCGCCAAGTGTTTTTGTCATTCACCTTGATGATGGGGTTTTTGTAGTATTCTATGGACTCGGCAGGAGGAGTATCGGGCTCGTAAAGCACCGTCTCCTCATTTGTGGTCGTTGCGCCTTCCGTATCCTGCGGGTTGTCCTTGCCTGTGCAAGCCGTAAGCGACAGCATCATACAAAGCAACATCAAAAGCATTCTTTTCATATGGTAAGATTCCTTTCTGTATTGACAATAGGTCTACTCGGGCAAAAAAGCTTCAGCTTCTTTTCTTTAGGAGCCGACGAACACTTTGCAAAAGAGTCGGCGCATTGATCGCAACAATCAGCACAGTAACGGCAAGCACCCACCAGATCCGCCCCTTGGGGTCAAGGGTCATCACAGCGGCAGCTGTCAGCAACAGAAGCAGATTGACGCAAAGTCGCACAATACAAAGCCGGAACCGAATCATGCGCGGCACGTCGATCATACGAGCCAGCAATACGGCTCCGTATGCCGCCATCGTCGCGATCGCAGCCCCCAGCGCACCGTGGGTCGGAATCAAAAGCAGATTCAGCACCACGTTAAGAAGCGTTCCCACCATGGCGGTCAAAAAAGAATGCATACTCTTTTTTTGCACCATGTAAACGGTTGCAAGAAAGGAGACCAGAGATTCGATCGCCACCGCACAGATCAGCGTGGGCATATAACGCCATGCTTCAAAATATGCGGCATTGAGGAGCAGTCCCGACAAGAACCGCGACAGCAGGATCAAGCCTGCAGAGCCAATGAAAATGACCGACAGAAAGCCTCGAAAGACATCGGAATAAAACTTTTTCATGGTTTCGGCGTCCGAGGACTCGGCAACCGCCGAAAATTGCCATGCCTGCATGAAGATTCCCGAAAGCAGATTGACGACCGTGGGGATCTTATAGGCGGCAGAATAGATGCCGTTGACGTCCGATCCGCAAAAATACGTGACCATATAACGGTCAGACAGATCGGTGATCAGCCAACACACGGTGGTGGGGATCAGAGGCAGGCTGAAGTGCAACAGCTCCTTCATGATGCGCTTACTGATTGCGGAAACAGCAAACACGCGCCAAAGCCTTGCGGAAAAGATCAGATACAGAGTGGTCAGGATATTTCCGATCACGACCGACAGCACGTATCCCGTCACGCCCATGTCCCACACTGCCAAAAAGAGAATGTTGAACAGAACGGTCAGCGCGGTATTCAAAATGCCTTGCACGGCAAAGAGCCGTGTGCGGTCAATGGCACGGACATACTGCGCACAAAGCGCCTGCACGTCGGCAAAAAAAACATATGCGACGATCAGCCATGCGTATCCGTCAAAAAAATCGATCAGACCGAGAATCGGAGACAAAAGACAAAAGCCGCCAAGACCGAAGGCAAGCAAGGCAACGCTTGTGGAAAAAACAGCTTTTTGATCGGATTCCCTCTCCGCCGCGAAGCGGAAGATGCCGTTTGTGATCCCGACACAGGCAAGCGGAATCAAGAGATTTGCCGTGCTGGTGATCAGCTCTGCCGTACTGTACTCCGAGGTAGAAAGCCACGACGTGTACAACGGCATCAACAAAAAGACCAACAGCTTGGAGCCAAAGGTTCCAAGTCCTAAAATGACCGTGTTGGAAAACAGCTTTTGATAACGGTTCATCATTTGTCCCCGTCACGGTAAGGTGTGGAGGAGTCGGCTTTTCCGTCACCCGTGGTGTCCACGTATACGGTGTCTACCCTTCCGTCACCCGTTGTATCAACAAAAATACGGTTTCCTGTTTTGTGCAAATACCGTGACGCACGATTTTGCCCCAACAGCATTGCAATGACGTACACGGCTGTCAAAATCAAAATGACCCAACCTGCCACGTCAAAGATCGCACCAAGTGTTTTGGCAGGTCCCAACAGGAGCAGTACCGCACCGATGATCAGCTTGGGAAGCTCGGTTTTCAGCTGTAGGATCTTATCTCTTGCGAACAGGATCTGAAGTAGCGGAAAGATGATCATATAGACACCGAGAATGATCATCAAAATGCCCGTGTGCCAAAAGATCATCAAAAAGCCGATCACGATCGAGATCAGGGAGAGGATCAGGGACAACTGTCCAACCTTGGTCTGCATTTGCAAAAGACCGACCGTCAACGCGGGAATGTTATACAGAATGGTGATGATCCCCATGACAACAAAAATGATCTCCAAAAGGAAGTCTGTGTTCAATGCGATCAACAAAACGCCCGCAAGCAGACCAAGCAAGCCAAATATGAGGACACCTGCAAGCGTTGCTTTTTTGGAATCGGGTAATTTCATATCAGGGATTCTCCTTTTTCAGTTTCGTCATGACCAAGGGCAATGCATTGGGATGTACCAATCCTTCGGGGATCTCCCCTGCCGCAAGACAGGCGCGCACCTCGGTCGAGGAAAGGGTGGCATGCTCGCCGCGCGAATGGATCATTTCGGTGCGGAAGCGCGGATTGTGCGCACGGTTCCAATCAGCCATCTTGATCTCATATGCATAGTCCGCTTCATTGCGCCAGCCCTTGCAGACTGCTTTGGCTCCAAGACGATCATACAGATCGATCAAGAGTCCTCTTTCGGAGATCACGCTGACATTGGGAAGGTCTGCCACCGTCAGCTTGGCAATCTCCACTCTCGTTTGCATATCAAAGCAATAACGCTTTGCGGGATTGATCATCACCGCCACGACCACCTTGTCATAACGCTTTGCCGCCTTACGAACCAGATCCAAGTGTCCTAGCGTCATCGGGTCAAAGCTACCAGGAACAATTACAAGATTCATTTTGAAACCTCCATGCTGTCTTCATGAAATTGCAGAACCGTTACATACGCTACACCGTAGTGCGTCGAGCGCAATACGGTAAAATGCTTTTGCAGAGTCTCGTCCCCTGCAAAAACGTCCTCGGGATGCGCCGTTTCGCACACAAGCTTAGCTCCTCGGGTGAGCATTCCCCCATCAACAAGCAGGCGCAATGCCTTGGGAACTAGCCCAAGCGCGTACGGCGGATCCAGAAAGACCAGATCAAACGACTTTCGGCGGCAGATACCCGTCAATAACGAATCAAAGTCCGAGCAAAAAATATCACATTGCAGGATCAGTCTTGTTTTCAAGGCATTCGCGCGGATCACCTCAACCGCCTCACGCGAACGGTCGCAAAGCGTGGCATGGGCGGCGCCTCGGCTGAGAGCCTCCAAGCCCATCTGCCCCGATCCCGCAAAGAGATCCAAAACCTCCTTGCCCACAACCTCAAACTGCAACATGGAAAAGACGGCTTCCTTTGCTCGCTCGGCTGTCGGACGCGTATTTTCGCCCTTGGGTGCGGCAAGCTTGACTCCGCGCGCCTTCCCCGTTATAATGCGCATCATACTCAATCGGTATCCTTTCTTTTTCGGGTCTTTTTTTCATCATGCAGAGCCTGCCATACCGCCTCGGCATCCTGTCGACCGACGCCCTTTACCAAGGAAATCTGCTCCTGTGACGCATTCTTCAACGCCCCCATACCGCCAAATGCCGCAAGAAGCTTCTTGGCTTTCGCGGGACCGATGCCGGGAATTGCGGTCAGGGACGAGGTCTTGAGTGTTTTTCTTTTTGCATTCTCCATCCGTCCAACCGTGTAGCGGTGAACCTCCTCCTGAATGCGGTAGATCAGAGAATAGACCTCTCGCTCACGCGCGATGCTGATCTCCTCGGTCTCGGTACAGAGCGCACGGGTTTTGTGGTAGTCATCCTTGACCATGCCGAATACGGGAATTTCCAGATTCATCTCTCGCAACAGCTCGCGTACAACCGACACGTGTCCCTTACCGCCATCCAGCAGAATGAGGTCGGGCGTTTCGGCAAAGGAGCCCTCGCGATCCTCTAAATGCTTCAAACGACGCGAAAGTGCCTCTCTCATCGACGCATAGTCATCGGTAGTTCCCTCCACCGTTTGAATGCGGAAGGTACGGTAGTCGGACTTTGAAAGCTTGCCGTCTCGACAGACGATCATGCCCGCCGTTAAATGCTCGGTTCCAAGGTTGGAAATATCGTACGCCTCAATGCGTGTGGGATAAGTCTCCAGGCAAAGAAGCTCGGCAAGACGAGCCAACGTTCCCTCACTTTGCTCGGTGTTGATCTTATATAGCTTTGCCTGATCGGCGGCATTCTTTTCCACCATCTCGCAAAGCGTACGCAGAGTTCCGCGTTCGGGCGTTTTTACCGTGATCTTATGCCCCGACGTCGTCGAAAGATAGTCGGACAGCATCTCGGAATCCGCCTCCTCCATATCAAATGCCAGCAAAATGCGAGGCGGAATATATTCTCGGTTCTTATAGTGTTCGCAAAGGAAGGTCGTCATATCCTCGGGCTCGAGAATGCTGTCTGCTCCGTAAAGGAAGTCCGCCTTATCCTGCAAAACGCCTGAACGGATATAAAAGACCGACACGCAGGAGCAGAGATCATCGGTATATAGCGCGACTACATCCTGCTCGGCATCGGGAGACGCAACCACCTTTTGCTTTTCTCCGATTGCGTCAAGTGCCGCAATGGTATCACGGCAACGCGCCGCCGCCTCATATCGCTCTGCCTCAGCGAAAGAATACATCTGCTCCTCCAGATCCCGTCGAACCTGCTTGCTCTTTCCGCTTAAAATATCGGCGGCATAGCGCATCGTTTCGCGATATTCCTCGGGACTGACTTCCCCCGTACAAACACCGCTGCAGCGGTGCATCTGATAATAGATACACGGACGCTCCTTTCCGATGTCACGGGGGAAGGAGCGCGAGCAGGTTGGCAGACGCAGGGTTCTTCGTAACAGCTCAAGAAGTGCGTAAGCCGTTCCCGAGCCCGAATAGGGTCCGAAATACTTTGCCCTGTCGGAATCGCGCCTGCGTGTAAAAAGCAACCGCGGATATTCCTCTGCGGTCAGCTTGATATAGGGATAGGACTTGGCGTCCTTTAGACGAATGTTATACTTTGGTGTATATTGCTTGATCAGCGTATTTTCCAAAGAGAGTGCTTCCATTTCATTGTCGCACAGATAATAATCAAAATCCTGAACCGCCATAACCATGCGTGAGGTCTTGATATTCTTCTCTCCGTTTTGAAAATACTGTGAAACACGGTTTTTCAGCTTGCGGGATTTTCCGACGTATATGACCTTTCCGTTTCGGTCACGCATCAGATATACGCCGGGACACAAAGGCAGCGTATTCGCCTTTTCCAGCAAGGCAAGCCGTCTTTCCTCTGTAAAAGCCATCAAAATCCCTCCTTTAAAGCTTGAAAAGAGCGGTGTGCCTCCGAATCCTAACGATCCGCCAATGCACACCGCTCATGCTTTATCCGATCCTTCGGCTCAAAATTCCGAAAAACCGCTTTCGATCAGTTCTACCAATCCTGCAATGGCAGTATCCTCATCCTGCCCGTCTGCCAACAAGGTAACGGTCATTCCCTTTGCAATTCCGAGAGACAGGACACCGAGAAGGCTTTTTGCATTTACCTTGCGCTCATCCTTTTCGATCCAGATCGACGCCTTATAGGAATTCGCCTTCTGAATAAAGAAGGTTGCAGGTCTTGCATGCAGACCGCTTGTATTGGTAATGACGATGTCGCGTGAAATCATTTCTCTTCGCTCCCATTCAAAATATAATTCTCCCAAAGGAGAAAAGCATAGTTTTTAACATATATAGTATATCAAAAACAAAACCGAAAATCAATAGTCAAACTATCGGTTTTTCAAATTATCTTCTAAAACTTTTCGTGCAAAATAGATACTACAAGATTCGACAGGAGCCGAAACAGATCGATTCAACCCTTGAAGGGCTCGGTTTTCAAGGTCTTCAAATGCAGGGTAGCGCGGTCAGTATAAAGCAGGCGGCTCTCCCCCGACAGAACGGTATGCGTTCCGTGCCAAAGCACGCCTTGACCGCTTGTCCTGCCCTCAAAGGAGATCTCCAACAAAAGGTTGCATTTGCGTGTTTGATCCCACGCGCCAACAAAAGGGGCTCCGTTCGAGATCAGCGTAACCTCGCTTGGGGTCTGTTCGGCACGCACGATCCTACCGAACGTCTCGCCGGACGCGGTATAAAGGATGTCGCCCTCGGCAATACAATCGGCGATCCGTGGATCGATCGCCGTCAGCTCGGCATACATCCGAAACTCCTCCCATTGCTCGCCCCACGTGCTTCCGTGCAGCTCATGCCAACGCAGTGCAATGCCGAGAATTGACAGGAAGAACAAAAAGATCAAAAAGAGATCCAATATACTGCCACGCACGCGGCGTCCGCGATGCTTTTCCATTATCCCTCCCCCTCTCTTTTGACGAAAACGATATTGGCGGCACACGACAGATTCCCGATTTGGAAATCGCCCCTCTCACCTGCCGCAATGCGGATATCGGAAACGCGGATTCCGTCACCGCTCCGCAGTTCTCCCTGTGCGCGAACGGTGATCGAAAGATCAAAGCGGTCGGGCATTTCCAGCATCACGACCTTACCGTCTTTTACCGTTGCTACCGTGTGCGGATCGGACGAAAGCGAAGCAACGCTCCCAAGAGATGCCGTACCGTTTGCCGACCGTACAGCCGATCCGATCGGAATCAGATATTCCCAACCTCCATGGACGTCGGCAAATTTTGCGTCTATATCCGAAACAGATAGCGTGTACGTGACGGAAATGCTGTCATCCGACGCGCGGTAACGCGATAACAGATAGCGTCCCCCCAAAAAACAGATTCCCAAAACGGCAAGAATGATCAGCAGATCGATCCATGAAAAGCTGAATTTTTTGTCTTTTTCCTTGCGCAAGCGCATCATTTTATCGAGCCTCCTTCTCTTCACCGCATACCGTCAGCAACGCACAGATCACAAAAAACAGGAGCAGATTGCCGCTGTGATACCAGATATGATCAAACATTCCCATGACCAAACCCGCCAAGACCGCGCAGGCACTGCCCAGCAATACCGCTCTTGCGCTCCCGTGAACACCTCTTAAGCCCCTTGCCACCATCAAAAAAAGCATCAGCAAAAAGCAACCAAATACAGCCGCTCCGATGACACCGTGCTCGATCGGAATTTGCAGAAAGAGCTGATGCGTATGCATAACCGATTCGGTTCCGCTCACCGCATATTGCGGATATATGCTGTGAAAAGCCGCCTCTCCTGTGCCGATCCCCCACGGATGCGCTCTTAACATACGCAAAACGCCGCGCCAGGTATACAGTCGATAGCGGATCGAGGACTCCGAAAAGGAGCCGATGCTGGAAAAACGGTTTATGATATTATGCGGCAAAAACGGAAGCACCGCGATACAAGGAAGCACAGAGACCAATAAGGCTCCGCAGGATCTGCGTGTAAAGGAAATCAAGAAAAGCAATACTGCGACCAAGAGTCCAAGCCAAGCTCCGCGCGACCATGTCAAAATCAGGCAAGCCGACATACTGAAAAAAGCAAGGAAGGCGCCAAATCGTGAAGCGTGGGATTCCTCGAGATCCAAGGTCACCCCCAGTGCCAACGGGATCAACAGCAGCAAATACACCGCCAGAATATTGGGATTTGAAAAGGTTGCGCATACACGCCCCTTGATATCGGCAAAGCGAGCAGTATCGGTCCACAACAGCTCCATATCGGTAAAAAAGTATTGCACGATCCCCAAAGCGGCACACACGCTCCCCGACAGCAAAAGCGCTCCGATGGCTCTCTTCCTCCAGATCTGCTGTGAAAAAAAGCTGACTGCAGGAAACCAAGAAAGGATCAGAAGACTTGAAAGCATTGCCCCAAAAAGTCCCTCCCGCCCCCCTGCTCCCACCGCTCCGCCTGCCAGAACAAGAAGCAAAAACAGCAATACAAGCAGATCGGTCAGCGAAAAGCGAAGATGTCTTCTGCCGCAAAGTGCCTTGGGCAGCCATGTGAGAAGCGAGATCAAAACAAGGCATCCCAAAATCAAGCTCGGGTGTGCCAACAAATTCAAAAATGGAAGAAAAAGCAGGGTCAAAAGAAAAGAAAGCTCGGGAACGGCAAATAAGAGAAGAAGCACAAGGCAGATCAGCAATCCAAGCAGGATCAGGTGTGACGGCAGGATCAGGCTCACACCCCCGACCAAGACTCCGCAAAAAAGTGCCGTCCATTGCCGTTCCGCCCCCTGTTCTCTGCGTCCAAAGGCATCCTCCGAGATCATGCAACCATCGATCAACAGCTTTCTGACGATCACACTATGTCGAATTACATAAGAAAGGGAATGTCCTGCGTGTAACAAGGGTACCGAAACGACAGTCAGGATCAGAGACGCAAATAACGGAACCACGTTTCGCGCCTCCGTATCGCGCACAAACCAAAGGGAGGCGGAAAACGCACCGCAAAGGATCCCGAACACCCCAAAGCTTCCAACCGAGGTTTCCAAGAGCCAATTGCAAGCACTTTTTTGAAGCCGCAACAGCGCGCTGTCCTCAAAGGCTCTTAAACAGCGCATAGGAAAACGGTTTTGCGCAATGCCCGTGCCGCTCCGATCAATACCGATATTGCGAAGGTGACTGTTTGAAAAAGCAACATTGATGCGCGACTCCGAGCTGCAAAGCAACTGCAGCAGCAGGCTCTTCGCGAACAGGTCGCGTATGCGACGCACAACCCGTTCCGTATAAAACATGATCAAGCTTCTTCTCCTTCGTATCATACAAAATCCTCCACATATCTTCTCTTTCGAGGCATATGTAGAGGATTTTCATAATCATGAACCAACGTAAAGTAACATTGTGGGGCATTTTGGGTGGTGGTACCAAAATGCCAGCGAAAGCAATTGTTCATCTAAAGCGAACCAACATTCCCGATTTAGCAAATAACTTTTTTGGGGAAAGTTCTTGGAGGTGTCGGAACCTTCTTCCAAGAAGGTTCTGACAAAAAATTCATTCCAACAGATCGGGGCGAAGCGTTTTTGTCATTTCCAATGCCTGCTCGTCGCGCCATTTGTCGATGTTTGCGTGATGACCCGAGATCAGAACATCGGGTACCTTCACTCCGTGGAACTCATAGGGACGCGTATATTGCGGATATTCCAGAAGTCCCGAGGAGATGCTCTCCTTTTCATAACACTCGGCATCAGAAAGCACACCGTCAACCAATCGCGCTACGCAATCGGTAAGGATACACGCAGGGATCTCCCCGCCCGTCAGGACAAAATCTCCGATCGAGATCTCCTCGTCCACGATCTC
>JAZOPW010000034.1:0-9902 GCA_045655785.1 Eubacteriales bacterium | reverse complement strand
TTCCACAGTTTTATCCTTCCAAGGCATCTTTGCTTCTCCTTTGGACTTTTTTGATGCCTTTATTATACCATAAAACTGTATACGATGTCCTTGCACTACTTGTATACTATGTTACTACACTATACAGCTTGCTCCCGCCGCGAATACAGAAAATTGCCGACAAAACGGGGGGAGTAAAACCCCCGCCCTACAAAAGGGGTTCCAATTTTAGAATTGCTCTGATTTTAGCCGGGACAAATGTGATTTTCGAGTAATGCTCGAAAATTCGTTTTACAGCAGTAATGGTTAACATATCGAAAGGAGTATGTATGAAAAACAAGAAAACTGACAGAAAAACATTTTCATTTCATAGCATTTCTTCTCCTTATGATTTTGCTGCAAGGATCAAAGAAGAAGTGGTTCATTCAAATCTGAAATTTGAACAAAACGATACTGATTTTTATTTACAGCTTGACAGTAATCACGGGGGAAGGATTGTTTACAAAGCAACCGTGACAGCAGATGAACGTGGCGGCTCTTACATAAGCGGAGAAATCAAAACGATTCCTTGGAGCGACAAGCCCAACAAAAAGAAAAGCATATTTGAAAAAATTCTTTCGATTCTCGGCTATTTTATCCTCATTCCCTTCGTGCTGATTTTCTTACTATGTTATGGTGTATATATGTTGTTTGTTAGGCTGTTTCGCGGTAAAAGCGTTAAACCAACAAATGAAGAAAAGCTTTGCGATTTTATGATAAATAAAATGTGTTGTAGGCAGAGGGAAAAATAAATAAAGGACAAAGGTTATTTTCTACCGTTATCTTGTCATCAAGAACAGAAAAAAATAAAGCTTTAAAATGTGAATCCCCACTTGAACAGATACGTTTTCGCATGATCGAATATAACAAGGAGAACAAACATGATCACGGTCAGAATCATTGACAGAGAACATCAGGACGACATTCGCATCAAAAATGAGCCCTTCCGTCTGTTTGGTCGGATGGTGCCGTCATATGTGAATGAGGCGTGGAGCTATACGGTGGAGCGATTCCCAGAGTCGGAGATATCGCAGATGTGCTTTCCCGATGAAAATTATGACTACGACGAGCTTGCGAAAAACAGCATTTTCGTCGGCGCGTATGACGGGGAAACGTGCATCGGTCTGGCGATCCTTCAGCACGAATGGCATCGGTTTTTGTATCTGTACGATCTGAAAATCAATGCCGACTACCGAGGCAAACGGATCGGCACGATGTTGATCGATCGGTCAAAGGAGATCGCGGCACAGCAGGGCTATCGCGGCATCTACACGCAGGGTCAGGACAACAACCTTGCCGCCTGCCTGTTTTATCTCAAAAACGGCTTTGTGATCGGCGGCTTGAACACCCATGTATATACGGGAACCTCTCAAGAGGGGAAAAAGGATATTTTGTTTTATTTCGATATGCAATCTTAATATAAAGGCTTAATACAGAATCTCAATACAGAAGTCAGAAGGAGTCATGAAAATGGAGATCAAAACTTATTTGGACGAGTTCACGAAAAAGCAATGTCCCTGCGGCAAGGCACACAAAACCGAAATTGCAAGGATCATCGTGGAGAAGGGCGCGATTGCTCGTCTGCCCGAGCTGGTTGCCGAATACGGAGCGAAAAAGGTCTTTGTATTGGCTGACGTCAACACCTATGCCGCGGCGGGAAATGCCGTGTGCGATATTTTGGATGGCGCGGGAATCAGATACAGCAGCTACGTCTTTCCCGAGTCTCGGCTCGAGCCCGATGAGAGGGCTGTTGGAAGTGCGGTGATGCATTATGACACGGTGTGTGAGCTGGTGATCGCCGTTGGATCGGGTGTGATCAATGACATCGGTAAAATTCTTGCCGCCACGGTTGGAAAGCCCTATTTTATCGTCGGAACCGCGCCATCGATGGATGGTTACGCGTCGGCTACCTCCTCTATGGCTTTGGACGGTTTGAAGGTCTCTCTGCCGAGTAAGTGCGCCGACGTGATCGTTGGAGACATCGATATTTTGAAGAATGCCCCCATGCGGACTCTACAGGCGGGGCTTGGCGACATGCTTGCCAAGTACATCAGCATTGCCGAATGGAGAATTGCGCATGAGATCACGGGCGAATATTACTGTGAGGAGGTCGCGACCCTGATCCGTGACGCCCTGCGGCGTTGCGTGGAGAATGCGTCGGGGTTGTTGAACCGCGAGGAAGAGGCGGTGAAGGCGGTATTTGAGGGTCTTGTTTTGGGCGGTGTTGCCATGGCATTTGCGGGCGTGTCACGTCCTGCCAGCGGCGTGGAGCATTATTTCTCGCACGTTTGGGAGATGCGCGGTCTGGAATTCGGAACCACACCCGATCTGCACGGCATTCAGTGCGCAGTGGCAACGCTGATCGCGGCAGGACTGTATGAGCGCGTGCTTGGCATGACTCCCGACAGAGAGAAGGCACTGTCCTATGTAAAGAGCTTTTCCTATGCCGCGTGGAGTGAAACCCTGAAGGTTTTTTTGGGCAAGGGTGCGGAGACCATGATCGCGCTTGAGGCAAAGGAGCAGAAATACAGTGTGGAGGCGCACACCAAGCGTCTGGAGACCATCCTTGCCAAGTGGGATACGATTTGCGGAATCATCCGAGAGGAGATTCCCGCAAGGGCGGAGATCGAACGGATTCTTGAGACGATCGGTGCGCCCAAAACTGCCGAGGAGATCGGGGAGAACAGCGACCTGTTCACCACCTTCCAAGCCACCAAGGACATTCGCGACAAGTACGTTCTGTCGCGCCTCTTGTGGGACTTGGGTGTGATAGACGAGGTTACGGTATAAAAAAGCCGACCCGATCGGAGCAAGGATTTTGACAGAAAAGAGGATTTTATTTTATGATTCAGGATCTGCATTCACATACCTATTATTCCTTTTGCGGCAAGGATAGCCCCGAGACGATCGTCGAGGCAGCCATTGCGGGGGGAATCGAGCTGTTCGGCATCTGTGATCACAACCATGGCATCGGATTCGGTCGAAAGGACGCATACCTGGCTCCTAAGGAGCTGATTCCCGCAGATTACGGAGACCATATGCTCCGCAGATACTACGATCACATCAATCTTGTCAAGGAAAAGTATGCCGACCGCATCAGGGTTCTGCGCGGGATCGAGATCACGGCAATTTTAGACAAGCCCAAGATCGCGTTGCCGCCAACTGCCGACATCTCCTTCTTTGACTACTGCCTGATAGAGAATCCCAACCTGGAGAATTCTATCATCAAGCGCGACCTGTTTTCCTTTGCCGAGCGTTGTGCCTGCCCGCATATCGGCGTGGCGCACACCGATATGTTTGCCTTTATCGAGTCGCTCGGGGAGGATCCGTATCGCTATTTCCGACGCATGGCAGAGGCAAATATCTTTTGGGAGATGAACGTCAGCTACGACAGCATCCATAAGTATCGCGAACACGCGTATATGCTCCGTTTCTTTGAGGATCGGGAGCAACAGGCGATCGTGCGCGAGTCGGGCGTCCGCATCAGCGTGGGCTTTGATGGGCATCGGGTGGAGGACTATCTTCCCGCGCGCGTGGCGGATTATTGCCGTCGCCTCACTGCCATGGGCATCAAGCTTGCCTTTGAAGAATAAACAGAACGGAGAGTTGAAAAATGAAAATTTGTGTGATTCAGCCGCATTATTCCTTTGACGAGCATGATCTGAAGACCTGCTTTGAGGATCTTTTGACCCTGATGGATCAATGCGACGAGAGTATGGATCTTATTGTTCTGCCCGAATACAGCGATGCACCTGCTGACGTAAAGGGGAAGGACGGCTTTTACAATGCGGTCAAGCAATACAATGCGATCCTGCTGCAAAGGGCATGCGAGACGGCAAAGCGCTGTCACGCGCTGGTGTTTGTCAATGCAGGCTATGAAACCGAGGGCGGTATCCGCAACACCACGCACGCCATTGACCGAGACGGAAACGTGGTCGGGCGCTATTTTAAAGCGCATCCTGCTCCGAGCGAGGTCAAGACCGACGCGGAGGGCGGACATGAGTTAGACGTGGCGTACAGTTATGAGATGTCTTCCCCTTACGTTTTGGAGCTTGAAGGGCTTCGCTTCGGCTTTTTAACCTGCTATGACTTCTATTTCTATGAGAATTTCGCACGGCTTGCAAAAGAAAATTTGGATGTGATCATCGGTTGCTCCCTGCAGCGTACCGATACACATGAGGCACTGTCCATCATCAACAAATTTCTCTGCTATAATACCAATGCCTACCTGATCCGCGCGTCGGTATCCTTGAGCGAGGATTCGTCTCTTTGCGGATGCAGTATGGTGGTCTCTCCTCGGGGAGAGATGCTTCTCAATATGGAAAGCCGTGTGGGGCTTGGTGTTTGTGAGATCGAGCCGCAGAATAAATATTACAAGCCTGCGGGACATATGGGTCGGATGCGGGCGCATCACGAATATATTGAAGAGGGACGCAGACCCTGGCTCTACCGCAACGGCGGCTCGTCTGTGGTGCCGTTTGAAGATCTGATGAAATACCCGCGTCTTTGCGCGCACAGGGGCTTTAACACGATCGCCCCCGAGAACAGTATGCCTGCATTCGGTGCGGCTGTCGCGCTTGGGGCTGACGAGATCGAATTTGATATCTGGTCTACCAAGGACGGTGTTCTGGTATCCTGCCATGACAGCACGCTTGACCGTGTCAGCAACGGCAGCGGAAAGATCTATGATCATACGTATGAGGAGCTGCTGCAACTTGATTTCGGGATCAAGCACGGTGAAAAATTCAAGGGTCTGCAGATCCCCACCTTTGAGGAGATCCTGCAAAAATTTGCAGGACGTGTGATCATGAACATTCATGTGAAGATCTGGGATAAGGACTTTGACGATCTGATGATCGAAAAAATTGTTTCCCTGGTACGCAAATATGACTGCGAGAGGCATATCTACTTTATGACCCACAATGATGAGGTGATCCGACAGGTCATGGAATATGCACCGGATCTGAAAATCTGCGTCGGGTGGGACGGAAACAAGGATCCGATGTCGATCGTGGACCGTGCCATCGCGTTGGGAGCGTACAAGGTTCAGCTGTTCAAGCCACATTTCAATCGCGAGAGTGTCGAAAAAGCCCACGCCCACGGTATCCTCTGCAACGTCTTTTGGGCGGACGATCCCGAGGAGGCAAAGCAGTTTTTTGAAATGGGCATCGATACGGTTCTGACAAATGACTATTTTCCCATTTACAATGCCGTAAAGGACATGGAACAATTTGCAAAAAAATAAAAGGATAACAGAATCATGATTAAACTTCAAAATTTGGATGAATTGAAGCAATATTTTGCCGTTCCCGATGAGTTGATCGATTTTGCGAAGACTCTGACCGAAAAGACCGAGAACCGACGATACGAGTTTTCCGACGGTTGCTTTGTCAACGTGATGCATGTCGATACCAAAGCTGAATTGGGCGACATGGAGGCACATGAGCGCTATGTGGATGTGCAGTGTGTATTGGCAGGTGAGGAAAAGTTCCTGTATGCCAACCGTGCGTCACTGACTGTTACGGTACCATACGACGCGGAAAAGGATATCGGTTTTTATGCGTTCGAGTTTGCCGAGGAGGTGGTTTGCCTTGCAGGGGAGGGGATTGTTCTCTATCCCAATGAGGCACATTTGCCGGGACGCGCGGTCACAGAACCGATGACGATCAAAAAAGCCGTAATTAAGATTCCCTACTGCCAAGCGATCCGATGAAGGGATTGCAATATGATCAAAGAAAATAACGGAGGCACCAATGGAACCCAAAAAGGATTGTTTTTTAGACTA
Source organism: Eubacteriales bacterium (assembly GCA_045655785.1). Lineage (GTDB taxonomy): Bacteria > Bacillota > Clostridia > Oscillospirales > CAG-272 > UMGS1865. Next base: position 4,099 of record JAZOPW010000034.1, on the reverse strand, counting down.
TCTGCAAAATGGATCGGGCAAGTGGCATACGCGTGCGCTGACCGACAAAAGTGTGCAGGGAAGACGTGACGAAAGTGTCACGAACGTTACGCTCGCAACCTACGGAGATGCTGTTCTGAAGCTTGCTCTGTGTGAGATCTTACTTGACCGCTTTGAGGAATTGACAATCGAAAAGGCGAAATATGAAAGTGATGTGACTCTTGTTCGGATCGCAAAGCATTATGATCTGATCCGCTATCTCGATTTTGACCGCACCGATCGCATGATCCCGCAGGACTACAATTGCCGCAGGCTGGAGCCATCGTTCGGACAGAGCAAAAAGGAGCGCATCCGAAAGCACAACCGTCAACGCAAGTATATTGCCACGGCAGTAGAGGCTGTTCTGGGGGCGATGTATAAGGATCACCGCGATATCGGTGAGATCATAGGGGTGGTACGCGGTTGGATCGCCCTTTTGGACGCGGAACGGAGCTGACAGCGCGGAAAGGAGACTGCCATGGCTTTTGTGTCGATGATAATTGTTTTTGCGATGCTCGGACTTCTGATCGGTGGTGCTTTCTGTGCCATTCTCTCTGTCGTTGGTGTGATCGTATTTGCTAACATGCAAAAAAAAGGGAACCGTGTAGGGACACCCCTGCTGATTCTATCTTCCGTTGTTTTGGCAGGTAGCATTGTTGCATGTATGATACCTTGTGCTTTTTTTGTCCTTGTAATGCTCTCGGGAGGATGACGATATGAAAAGAACACGGATCACACATAATCCAAACGATTTTCCCGCAGTGTTCCGTCCGTTGCTGACGGGAGCCCGTGTGTATGACAGCAGCTGCTCGCCCGAGGCGCGTGTGATGCTGATCGACCGTGACGAGGGATATTACCTGAAATCTGCACCGAAGGGGAGCCTGTCGCGCGAGGCAGCAATGACACGTTACCTTCATCAGAAAGGGCTTGCCACAGAGGTGCTGGACTATCTTTCCGAGGATCGCGATTGGCTTCTGACCGCAAGGGTGCGCGGCGAGGACTGTACGCACGCAACCTATCTGGGGGATCCCAAACGTCTCTGCGACACACTTGCGCGACTGTTGCGAGACTTGCATGAGACCGATTGGAGTGGCTGTCCCATGCTCGATCATACCGAGCAGTATTGCCGCATTGCGTCAAAAAATCATGACATGGGTGTCTGTGATACCGCACTCTTTCCCGACGGTTGGGGATATGCCTCGGCGGAGGATGCATGGCGTGTGGTAGAGAAGAGCCGACATTTGCTCAAGTCCGATACGCTTTTGCACGGTGACTACTGTCTGCCAAACGTGATGCTTGACGATTGGCGATTCAGTGCCTTCATCGATCTTGGAAACGGCGGAGTTGGCGACCGACACGTCGATCTGTTCTGGGGTGCGTGGACTCTGCGCTTCAATCTCAAGACCGACCGCTACCGTGACCGATTTTTGGATGCCTACGGACGTGACCGCATTGAGCCTGAAATGCTGCGCGTGATTGCCGCATTCGAGGTGTTTGGATGAGGTCACGTGAAAAAAATATCTTTTTTGCCGATTCTTTTTGGGGAATCTCACATATGAAGTGTTTTTGAATTCTTTTTGATCTGTTTTTAAAAAAATGTTGAATTCTGTAAAAAAATATGTTATAATACAAAAAAACAGAAAGGAGCTTTTCTCATGGCTAAGAAAAAAATGAACGCGGATCTTTTTTCTGCTCTGCTTTACATCATTATCGGTCTGCTGTTGGTGATCTTCCGTTCTCAGACACTTGGTTGGGCAATGACCATCGCGGGTGTGATTTTTGTGGTTTCAGGTGTTCTGGAGCTGGTCAAAAAGAATTGGACGGGCGGCGCAATCAGTCTGATCATCGGAATTGCTATTTTGGTGCTTGGTTGGGCGGCGGCACAGATCGTTTTGCTGGTGCTTGGTGTTCTGATCGCCATCAAGGGCGCACTTGCTTTGATCGACGTGCTGAAGAGACGCAAGAAGAATGCGCTTGATCTTGTATTTCCCGTGCTTACCATTGTGGTGGGTGTCCTGCTTGCTGTCGGCAACGGACTTGACATCATGATTTTGATCGTGGGAATTCTGCTGACGATCGACGGTGTGCTTGGTCTTGTCAGCGCATTGCAAAAGTAATTTGATGACAACAAAAAAGAGAGGACATTTCGGCTATCAACCGATTTGTTCTCTCTTTTTGAATTTAAAATCAAAAGGGGAATCAACTTCAATCAAACATGCCTTCAATGTCGGCACGGTTGTAGTATTGCTTTTTGTCGCAGAAACGACAGCTGATCTCCAATCTCTCGGGCTTTCCGTCGGCGGTCTGCTCCTCCAACAGCTTCAACAGCTCGGGCTTGCCCAGCGTGATCAATGCCTTGGTGGTGCGCTCGCGACTGCAATTGCAACGGTAGGAGACGTCCAGCTCGTCAAAGACGTCAAAGGGAATGTCACGCAATGCGATCTCTGCGATCTCCTCAAGACTTGCACCTGCGTCAAACAGACGCGAGACGTTGGAAAGATCGTTGGCGTTGCGCTCGATCAGATCTACTGTCTTGGGATCGGCAAAGGGAAGGAGCTGTAACAGGACGCCGCCTGCCGCGCGACAGGTGCAATCGGTGTCGATCAGTACACCCAATGCGCACACGGTGGGAACCTGCTCACTTTGCGCGTAATATGCGGCAACGTCCTCGGCAATCTCACCGCTGACCAACGGAACAGACCCGTTATAGGGCTCAGTGCCGCCCATGTCACGGATGATGTGAAGCAATCCGCGACCCACCGCTCCGCCGACGTTCAGCTTGCCGTTGGATTTGAGGGGAAGATCGACGTTCGGATTCCCAATATATCCGCGCACGTTTCCGATATAATCGGAGACGGCTAATACGTGTCCCGCAGGTCCGTCTCCGTGAAGCGCGACGGTGATGGTGTCGGTTTTCTCACCCAGCATACATCCCATCATGGAGGTTGCGGTCAGGAGTCTGCCAAGTGTTGCACTTGCCGTGGGGGTGGTTTGGTGTAGACGGATCGCTTCGTTTACGATCTCGGTGGAATTGATGACGTGAATACGCGCACTGCCGTCAGCAGTCATGGCGCGCAAAATAGTGGAAGACATAGAAGATCCTTTCTTTGGTTGTGTTGGGGTATTTTATGTGATAGAGCGTGTGTAAAGCTTTCGTGAAACAAGGAAGAGGCTGTAGCAATTCTTCCTCTGAAGCGCACTGAAGTTAAAAGCTTGGCTATCAAAATTCTGTTAAAAGTTTTTGAAGGATGGGGGTGTAAAGCCAAAAGGTATATTATTCAAATTCAGCCAAAACCGCGCGCATATAATCAACTCTTGCCTCTGCGGAAAGATCACAATGCCCGCGCAAGGGCACTGTATTTAACGTGATTTGATGTGCTCCCTCCATTGCTTGTACAAAACGAGCGGAATGTTGCTCCCAATTAACCGACTTGTCCCCGGTACAATGGAAAATGGTATAAGGAATATTCGGCATTTTTTCTATGAGATGTAAGGGAGAGTAGCTTCTCAAAGCCGATTGCATATCTCCATCATACTCGCCGAAGGCACTGTATAAGGTACGTGGAAGGTCGGGGCGTTCAGTGAAGTGATACGGAAGATCGCAAACGGGACAGTTTGCAACGCAAGCACATGGTGTTATTTTAGCATAAGCGCAGTACACAAGTGCAGAAAGCCCTCCCATAGAGCCACCTGTCGATACGATTTTAACCGAAGAATCTAATCCGTATTTTTCACACAATACAGAAATGATCTCATCCGTATATGCAACTGCTTGTTTGTTCATCCAAGCCCAAGGATTATAATATGGGATAACGTAAATAATACCTTTTTCCGCATATTCAAGCGCATCACCGGGATCGGTGTTATGTATAGTCATACCACCTAAACCGTAAAAATTCAGTACGATACCTTTAATTTTGCATTTGATAAGCTGGTCGTTGGAATACGCAAAGTTGCGCAAGGTTTCATAAGTGATTATTTTTTCCATTGTGCTTACTCCTTTTTATTCGACATGTTATACGAAACTTCTGTAAAATGGATCTTTGAGTCTTACTCAAAACTCACATTGAAGTCGGATCGT